>CAYUUM010000017.1:0-5809 GCA_964447915.1 uncultured Candidatus Saccharibacteria bacterium
ATAGTAAACAATTTTTCTGTAGTAAGCACTACTTCGTCTATTTGTTCCTCTTCTACTGGTGGCTCTATTTGCTGTTTTTCTTCTACTGGTGGTTTTATTTTCTGTTCTTCTAGTAATTCTTCTTCTACTGGTGGTTCTTCTACTGGAGGCACTTGAACTTCTTCTTCTGGTCTAAAATATTGATGCCAAATAAAAAATCCTCCTCCTAAAACAAGGATAGTAATTATGATTGGAATTAAAATTTTGTTTTTCATATTTTATTAAAACATTATGTAAATAAATAATTATGTAAATAAATATATTATAATATAATAATATTATTTAATATTTTTTAAATTCCTTTCCCAATATATTCAGCAAATTCTTTTAAACGACAGCTATAGGCCCATTCATTATCATACCAAGCAGTGATTTTGATTAAATCATCTTTAACCATTATTAAACTTTGATCAATTATAGCTGAATACTTATTTCCAATATAATCAGAAGAGACTAATAATTGTTTTTCTAATTTTAAGATATTTTCAAAATTTTTATTTTGAGCTGCTTCTTCAAAAACTTGGACCACTTGATTAAGGGTAGTCTCTTTTTCTACTTTACATATTAAATCTAATATTGAAACAATTGCTAATGGAACCCTTAAAGCCATTCCATCTATTTTTCCTTCAAGTTTTGGTAAAACCTTTCCAATAGATTTAGCAGCCCCAGTTGTTGTTGGAATAATGTTAATTCCTGCTGCACGAGCTCGTCGTAAATCTCTATGACCTAAGTCTAAAATTCGCTGGTCATTAGTATAGCTATGAACAGTTGTCATAAACCCCTGTTTAATTTCGAAATTATCATCTAAAACCTTAGCTATTGGCGCTAAACAATTAGTTGTACAGGACCCCATTGAAATAATATTATGTTTTTGAAAATTAAATTCTGCTTGATTAACTCCTAAAACAAACATTTTTATTTCTTTTGATTTAGACGGAGCAGAAATTATCACTTTTTTTGCTCCAGCATTAATATGTTTTTTAGCTTTTTGATATTCAGTAAAAAATCCAGTACACTCTAAAACAACATCAACTCCTAATTCTTTCCAAGATAGATTGTCTGGATCTGATTCTTGAAAAACTCTAACTTTTTGATTGCCAATCATAATCCCTTGTTCCATCTCAATAATTTTTTGCTTGAATTTACCATAAATTGAATCATACTTCAAAAGATGAATCAATGTTTTAATATCCATTAAATCATTAATAGCCACTAATTTTAGATTATTATTAGAATTATTAGAATAAAATATAGACCTTAAAACTTGACGTCCAATTCGACCCATTCCATTAATAGCAATTTTTTTCATAAATAAAATTTTTGAATAAAAATTTAAATAAAAAAATAAAATTATTTTTTAACAGTTTTTTAACAAAATTCTTAAAAGAGTTATAAACTATAAACTATTGTATCTTTTATTTAATAATATTACAATATTACAATAAAAAAAACAATAAAGCAAGATGTTTATTCAAAATAATAAATTTTACTTATTTAAATTATTTATTTTTAAAAAACTTTTATGCCTTTAAATCAATTTTCCTTTAAAAATACTGAGAAAAAAAATAAAGAAACTATTAAACAATTTTCAGATAAATTACCTCCTCAAAATTTAGAAGCAGAAGAGTCTTTAGTGGGTTGTTTATTAATTGACAAAGAAAGTATCTATAAAATTAGTGATTTCTTATCTGTTGAAGATTTCTATTCAACTAATCATCAAAAAATCTATCAAGCAATCATAGACCTTTTTAATAAAAATGAACCGATAGATCTTTTAACTGTATCTAATGTGTTAAAAAATAAAGATGAATTAGAAAAAATTGGAGGAACCTCCTACCTTAGCTCTTGCATTAATTCTATTCCCAACACAAGTCATATTTTAGAATATGCTAAAATTATTCAAAAAAAGAAAATTTTAAGAGATTTAATTCAAGCAGGATATGATATTAATTCTTTAGCTGTTGATAAAGAAGAAGAAGAAATTAATGTTATATTAGATGAAGCTGAACAAATAATTTTCAGAATTGCTCAAAAATCATTTGTTAAAGAGTTTATTCCTATTAAAGACAGACTTAAAAATTGCTTTGAAGAAATAGAAAAAATATCTGACGCAAAAGATGGCTCTACCGAAGTTCAGACCGGATTTACTAAGCTAGATAATATTTTAGCCGGACTTCATCGATCAGATTTAATTCTTTTAGCTTCACGACCTAGTATCGGAAAAACAGCATTCTCAATAGATATTGCAAGATATGCAGCTGTTAAAGAAAAAAAAACAGTTGGTATTTTTAGTTTAGAGATGGCAGAAGAACAAATTATTCAAAGATTATTAGCTGGACAAGCAGGCGTCAATCTATGGCGATTAAGAACAGGTAAATTATCCTCTCAAGAAAAAATAGATAGTGATCTTAGCAAAATTAATCATTCACTTGATGTTCTGAGTCAAGCAAAAATCTTTATTAATGATAGTCCTTCTATGAATGTTTTGCAAATGAAGGCAATGGCGCGTAGGTTGCAATCTCATTATGGCTTAGATTTAATCATTATAGACTACTTACAATTAATAGATCATCCTATTTCATTTGGATCTAATATTGTTCAGCAAATGACTGAAATTTCTAAAGCTTTAAAAAATTTAGCCCGAGAATTAAAAATTCCAGTTTTAGCTCTTTCTCAGTTATCACGAGCAGTAGAACAACGCTCTCCTCCAAAACCAAGATTATCTGATTTACGAGAAACAGGTGCCTTAGAACAAGATGCTGATGTCGTTATGTTTATCTATAGAGAAGATAAATATTTTCCTAATACTGAGAAAAAAAATATTGCTGAAATTATTATTGCTAAACATCGTAATGGACCAGTAGGAATGGTTGAACTTTACTTTGATGAAGAAAAAGTAAGTTTTAGAAATTTAGATTCAATCACTGAGCTTCCAGAACAAGAAATAAAAGAATTTTAAAAAATCTTTATACTTTATATATAAATATATTTTAATAATTACAATTGAAAAAAACTATTAAATAACAAAAATCTTGAGTTTTTAACTCAAGATTTTTGTTATTTCAACTTCAGTAAAGGGTTGAGTGTGCCCTTTTTTCTTTTTATAACGACGCTTTGGTTTAAATCTAAAAACAATTACTTTTTTCTTATCCTGCTTTAAGACTTTCCCGATGACTGTCGCTTTATTTATAAATGGCTGACCAATCTTAATTTCATCATCTTTTTGAATTAATAAAACTTGATCAAAAACTACTTCCTCTTTTTCCTTGATATCAAGTTTCTCAATTTTAATTTTTTTTTGAGGAAAAACAATATACTGCTTTCCTCCTGTTTTTATCACTGCCAACATAATATAAAAATGAAATAAAAAGCCAGATTTAATAAATCGCTCCTACTTATGCTTATACCTATGTTTTTACTCCCTGCTTCCTATTTTTTGTCTTTTTATCTTTAGTTTTTAATTCTTTAATAACATCAATAACTTCTCTTCCCTTATAAAAACCGCAACTTAAACAAACAGTGTGAGATTTTTTAAGTCTATTACACTGAGGGCAAATCATTAAATTCACTGGTTTAAGAAAAATATGAACTCTTCTTTTGTTAGTCTTCCCCCTTGTTGTTTTCTTTTTAGGAACAGCCATAATTTTTTAGTTCATTTTTTTATATCCTAAATAAAATTTTATTTGTTATCTTTATAAGATAACAAATAATAAGCCGGCAGAGGGATTTGAACCCACGACCTCCAGTTTACAAAACTGATGCTCTAGCCACTGAGCTATGCCGGCAAATTAAATTAAATTTGATAACGAATAAAAGATTTCACTACTATATTCTCTTTCATTTCAAAAATATTTTTTTTAATAATATCTTCAACTTTTTCATCAGGATTTTTTACAAATACCTGAGATAAAAGACAAACTTCTTCAAAATATTTTTTCATTTTACCTTTAATAATCATTTCTATTACTTTTGCTGGCCTTTTTTCTTTAACAGCTTGTGCTTTATAAATTTCTTTTTCTTTTTCTAAAACTTTTATTGGGATATCCTCTGATCTAATATATAAAGGATTAGAGGCAGCAATTTGCAAACATAAATCATGAGCTAATTTTTGAAATTTTTCTGATTGAGCTACAAAATCTGTTGAACAACGCAAATCAATTAAAACACCAATTTTTTTATTAGAATGAATATAGGCATGAATGATTCCATGCTTAGTTTGATTAGACAATTTTCCTAAAATTATTTTAAATCCTTGTTTTTTTAAAAAAATTTTTGCTTGTTCTAAATTTCCCTTGCTTTTTTCTAAAGCTTGTTTACACAAAGCTAAAGAAATATTTGTCTCTTCTCTTAATTGTTTTATTTTTTTTATTGAAACCATAATAAAAAATAAATCGTAAATTCAAAATGTTTTGGATTTTGGATTTTACTGTCGCTAAAAGCGACTTCCCAGAGGGGCACAAATAGGGCCTTTTTAAACATTGTAATTTATTTGGAATTTAAAGCTTTGGATTTGTAATTTAAAGTATTTTGATTCTCTTTAATTATTTTTTTAATCTGTTCTAAAATATATCTTAAAGAAACAATAGATCTATTATTTCCAAAAATAACATAATCTGGTATCTTTGGATCTACATCAGTGTTAACTATAGAAATAACTTTTATCCCCATTTTTTTAGCTTCTTGCACTGTAATTTTCTCTCTATCACAATCTAAAACAAACACTGCTGTTGGTAATTTTTTCATTTCCTTAATGCCCTGAATTTTTTTTTCAAGTTTTTCAATTTTCTTTTTTACTTGCAAAATCTCTTTTTTAGATAAATAACATTTATCTGTTTTTTCTTTCTCCTCTTGTTTTTTATCATTAAACAACAAACTTTGGTCTTTTTTTTCAAGCTTATTATTCTGCTGAATACTCTCTTTTAATTTTTCTAAGCGATCAACTGCTTCTAAAACTACCTTAAAATTAGTAAAAAGTCCAGGTATCCATTTTTGATTAACAAAAGGCAAATTACAATCAATCGCAATCTCCTGAACTATTTCTCTATCTTGAGGTCTAGTTCCAACCAATAACAAAATTTTTCCTTGTACAGACATTTCTTTTATAAATTTTAAAGTATTAATAAAACTTTTATTTATAATCTCTAAATCTATGATACTAAATTCATTTTTAATAAATTTAATATATGGCTTCATCTTAGGATGAAGATTAGAAATGTGACATCCTAAATTAAGACCAGAGTTAATCATTTGTTGGGTATCTAAAGCATATTTTAAATCCTTATTTCCTTTACTATTAACTTTTTTTTGAATATTCATTATTTAAAAATATAAAATATAAACTATATAAAAATCAAAATAACAAATTAAAATGTTGAAATTTAAAAAAAATCAAAATGCAAATATCAAAAATCAAAATGACAGATTAAAATGTAAAACCTAAAACAAGAAACTTGAAACAAGAAACATAAAATAATAATTTTTAATGTTTTAAGTTTTAAGTTTCAGGTTTCAAGAAATTGCTTGTCATCAAAAGACTCCCCATGTCGCTAAAGACGGACTCCCTTTATCGCCAAAGGCGACTCCCCGCAGGGGCCTTTTTGATTTTTGATTTAAAATATTTTGTTTTGTAATTTTTAATTTTATGCTTGTTTCAATAAGAACCTTACCTTCGGTAAGAACCTTGTTGCTCGCGCTTTGCTCGCAATAAGAACCTTGCCTTTGGTAGGGGGCTTGTTGTTTCGCAACAAGACCCGGCTCGCTAAAGCTCGCG
>CAYUUM010000018.1:0-5690 GCA_964447915.1 uncultured Candidatus Saccharibacteria bacterium
CAGGGGAGCTTAGAAAATATGACTTTACAAAAGTTTAATTTTTATAATTTTTATATTATTTAAATCAATTGGAGGTAGAAATAGGTTAAATTTACTCTGTTAAATACAGGGTTTAGTTGTGAATTTTTTGTTGCTGAATTGATTAAATAGTGTAGTATAAAGTAATTAGATATTTTTTGCAAAATATAATTAGAGATATTAATAAAGAAATATTTTTTATGAAGCAATTGTTTTTATTTATTGGCCCTCCAGGATCTGGAAAATGGACTCAAGCAAATTTTTTAGTTAAGAAGTTTGGATTAGAGTATATAGAAACAGGTCAGCTTTTACGAAATTATCAAAAAAATAAGAATTTCAGTGGTAAAAAACTTATTACAATAATGAATAGAGGTGATTTAGCACCTAGTTTTTTTGTGGTTATGCTTTGGTTAAAAGAATTAGAAAGATTAAAAAATTTTCAAAGCATTAAAGGATTTGTTTTAGATGGGGTTTGCAGAAAACTTATGGAAGCAGAAATTTTAGATCAAGCTCTAAAATGGTATGAATGGGATAAAAAAATAAAGGTCATTTTTATTAATATTTCAAGAAAAGAATCTATTTGGCGGTTAAGTAAAAGAAGAATATGTAAAAAATGTCAAAGAAATATTCCATACTTGGGAAGCTTAAGATTAATTAAGATATGTGATCAGTGTGGAGGAGAGGTTAAAATTCGTGATGATGATAATAAAAATGCTATTATAAAACGATTAGAGAATTTTAATAAAAAAACATTGCCAGTTATTGATTTTTTTGAAAAACAAGGAAAATTAATTAAAATAAATGGTGAACAATCTATTGATAATGTATTTAAAGAAATTTTAAAAAAGATTTCTAATTTTTAAAATAGATTTTGAAATTTTGGGATAGAGATGCTTGACAAAAAAATTTTTTTATGTTAATATTATCCAATAGCAAAATAAAATTATTTTGCGAATGTTTAGATTTTATAAAAAAATAATAGAGCATAGGCCTAATTCTATTGTTTTTTTTATTTATTTATATTTAATTTATTATTTATTAGTATTATGAAAATAAAAATTAAACCATTAGGGGATTATTTAATTATTGAACCATTATTGATAAAAGAAAAAACAAAATCAGGAATTTTTTTGCCTGGAACTGCTGAAGAGCAAACACCAGAACAAGGGAAAATAATTGCTGTTGGTCCTGGCAAAAGAGATTCAACAGGGAAATTATTACCTTTAGAAGTAAAGATTGGTGATCAAGTTTTATTTTCTAAATATGGACCAACTAAAGTTAAGTTTGATGGAAAAGAATATTTTGTTATTAGACAAGATGATGTTTTGGCAATTATAGAAGAATAATTTTTTTAATTTTAATTTTTATTTTTAAATTTTTATAATATATTTATATTATGGCTAAAAAAACAATTAAATATTCAGAACAAGCACGTGAAAAATTAAAAAAAGGAGTTAATAAATTAGCTGATGCAGTTACAGTAACCCTAGGGCCTAGAGGGCGTAATGTAATCTTAGATAGAGGATTTGGTTCTCCAGTAATTACTAATGATGGGGTAACAATTGCTAAAGAAATCGAATTATCAGATGAAATAGAAAATTTAGGTGCCAAGGTTATTAAAGAAGCAGCTGAGAAAGCAAATGATGCAGCTGGTGATGGAACCACTACTGCCACTTTATTGGCGCAAATAATTATTAACAAGGGGTTTAAAAATGTAGTTGCTGGTGCTAATCCTCTATTTATTAAAACAGGTTTAAATAAAGGATTAGAGAAGATTCTTCAAAATTTACAAGGGTTAGCTAAACCTATTAAAACAAAACAAGAGATTGCTCAAGTCGCTACTGTTTCAGCAGCTAGTTCAGAGATTGGTAATCTAATTGCTGAGGCAATTACAGAAGTAGGGAAAGATGGAGTAATTACAGTAGAGGAATCAAAAACATTTAGTATGGAGAAAGAAATTGTAAAAGGAATGCAATTTGATAAAGGTTATATTTCTCCATATATGGTAACTGATAGTGAACGAATGAAGGCAGAATTAAAAGATTGTTATATTTTAGTTACTGACTTAAAAATTTCAACTTTACAGGAGTTTTTGCCTTTATTAGAAAAAATTGTTCAATCTGGAAAAAAAGAGCTTTTAATTATTGCTGATGAAGTTGAAGGAGAGGCCTTGGCAACGATTGTTATTAACAAACTTAGAGGCTCTTTAAACATTTTAGCAATTAAGGCTCCTGGCTTTGGAGATCAACAAAAAGAGATGTTAAAAGATATTGCTATTTTAACTGGGGCAGAGGTAATTAGTCAGGATATTGGTTTAAAAATAGACAAAGTTAGTCTTGATATGTTAGGAAAAGCAAGGAGAGTAGAGGCCACTAAAGACACAACTATTATTATTGAAGGGCAAGGAGATCAAGATAAAATTACTAATAGGATTAAATATATTAAAAGAGAAATTCAAGAGAGTGATTCTGATTTTGATAAAGAAAAGCTTCAAGAAAGATTAGCTAAATTTACTGGTGGTGCTGCTATTATTAAGGTTGGTGCTTTAACAGAAGTGGAACAAAAAGCAAAGCAGCATAAAACTGAAGATGCTTTAGCTGCTACGCGGGCTGCTATTGAGCAAGGAATTGTTGTTGGTGGGGGAGTATCTTTATTGCGTTCGATTCCTGTCTTGAAAGAATTAAAAAATCAATTGCAAAATGAAGAAAAAATAGGAGTGGAAATTTTAGAACAAGCTCTTAGCGCTCCTTTAAGGAAAATTGCAGAAAATAGTGGTTTAAGTGGTGAAGTAGTTCAAGCTGAGGTAGTAAAATTAGAAGTTAATAAGGGATTTAATGCTTTGACTTTAAAGTATGAAGATTTAGTTAAGCAGGGAATAGTTGATCCTTTAAAGGTAATTAAATCTTCTTTAGAAAATGCAGTTTCTGTGGCAGGAATATTTTTAACCACTGAAGTTACAATTACTGATGAGCCAGAAAAAAATAAGACAGGAACCAATATCCCTTCAGCTCCAGGAATGGGTATGGGAGGTATGGGAGGAGGATATTAAGTTGATTTCTTAATTTCTTCAACTTTGATCCAATATATTTATTTTTATCTTAATGAAAAATTTAAAAATTATTCATTCTTTGGGACAAAATAGATGCTTTATCTCTAAAACAGTTTCTACTGAACAAGATATTAGTTTTCTTTTAACTAATAATATTGGTGGATTTTTATGGTTAAGTGAAAGACCTCTTAGTCATTATCAAGGTTGGTTTTTTAGCCCTTTTCATTTAAGAGGTAAAAAAATGTTTAAGATCATAGAAAATATTGGAATTAGACAAGGGCCAGCTATTTCAGAGATTAGAAATAATTTTTGGAATATAGAGAGAGTACGAGACAAGATTATAGAAAAATTTTTTCTTTTTCAGGAATTTGACGCCTTAGTTTATGAAGTAGAAAATTGTAATTTCCTTAATTCATCTTCACAAAATAAAGATTTAATTGTTGAGTTGTTTTTGGATATTAGAGATGCTTATCAGAATGTAAAAATGGGGAGAGAATATAAAATTTATTTTGAAGATGATATTTTAGTTATTGAGTATTATCAATCAGGATTGGACATTGCCCCTATTTTTTTGGTTGTTAAAAATAGTTCAGCAAAAATCAAAGAAATTAAGAATTGGGTTTCAAGAGATTATACTTATGATTCTAAGCGTCAGGGATTTAGAGAAGAAAGATGGGTTTTTCAGGCTTGCGAAATAGTTTTTCAAAAATTAGGTAAAATAGTTTTTTCTGTTTCTACAAATAAAAATAAAGCAATTCAGGAAAGTAAGTATATTTTTAATAATTTATCTTCTTTAAAACAGAAAGAAAACAATAGGGTAGTTCAGTTATTAGAAAAATTTTATTTTAAATTGAATCAGCTTGATTCTGAAAAAAGAATGGCTTGCGTTTGTGCTTTTGATGCTTTGAGGAAAATGGCAGTTTTTAACCAAATAAATAAAAAAATAGATTTAGCAAAAAGAAATAATCTGTTATTTAATCAGGGTATTTTTGCAGGATTACCTTGGTTTTTTCAATTTTGGGTTAGAGATGAAGCTATTTGTCTAAAAAGTTTTTATGACATTGATCCACAGAAAGCAAAAAGTTTTTTGTTTAAAGAATTATCTTTAATTGATAAACAAGGACATATTAATGGTAGCTCTGATGGGGTTGGTTGGATTTTTAAAAGAATAGGTGATTTTTTAGAAAAAAATATTTTTAATAAACAAGAAAAAAAGATAATTAGCCAAAAGATAGAAAAGAGCATTGATGGTCTATTAAAACATTATACTCAGAATGGATTTGCTTTAAGTTTAAAACAACAAACTTGGATGGATAGCTTAGATAGAAGCGGGGTCTATTTAGAAATTCAATCCTTAAGATTAAATATTTATCAACTTGCTTATTGTTTAACAAATAAAAACAAGTATTTAATTTTAGAGGAAAAAATGGCTTGTAAAGTAAAAGAAAAGTTTTTTAAAGCCTTAATTAATAGTAGGCAAAACAAAAGATTTTTGATTGATGGTTGGGATAGACAGGGTATTATAGATTTATCTTTAAGGTCTAATGTTTTTTTAGCTTTTTATATTTATCCTGATTTACTGCATAATAAGGAATGGAAGGAATGTTTTAAAAATAGTTTGTCAGGCTTATGGTTAAAATGGGGTGGAATATCTTCTTTAGATAGAAAAAGTAGCTTGTTTCATAGAGAACATACTGGAGAAATAGCAAATAGTTATCATCAAGGCGATTCTTGGTTTTGGGTAAATAATCTTACAGGAATAGTCTTGCATCAGGTAGATAAAAAAAGTTTTCAAAGATATATTAATAAGATATCAGAAACTAGCGCTAATGATATTTTATGGCAAGGGATAATTGGACATCATAGTGAATTAAGTTCAGCTGAATATTTTAAAGCTCAAGGCTGTTTGTCTCAAGCTTGGAGTAGTGCAATGTTTATTGAATTTTGTTTACTTTTAAACAAATCTTTTTTTTAAAGGTTTACATTTATGAAAAAAGTGTTAATTTTAATAAATTAAATTGTTTAATAATAATTAATTATAATTAAATATATATTATATTTTGAACCAAATAAAAGAACAAGGACAGGTTATTGAATCTTTGCCTAATGGAGTTTTTAAAGTAAAACTTGATAAAGGAAAAGAAGTATTGGCTTATATTAGTGGTAAAATGAGATTTTTAAATATTAAAGTTTTAATTGGCGATAGGGTTGAATTAATAATAAGTTCTTGCGGGCAAAGAGGTAGAATAGTTTATAGATTAAAAAGATAAAATATAGCTTTATTTTTTTTAGTTTATTTAAAAATTATTTTTATTTGGTGATTTACTTTGTGTGCTTCACAATTTTTTTAAATTTGAAATTTAAAATTTGTATTTATGAAAGTTCGATCATCAGTTAAGAAAATTTGTAGACATTGTCAAACCATTAGGAGAAAAAGAAGGCTTTATATTATTTGTAAAGATAATCCTAAACATAAACAGAGACAAGGATGAGTACTTCACTAAATTCAAAAAACAAAAATCAAAATGCAAAATGCAAAATGTAATTCAAAAAATTAAATTACAAATTCAAAACATTTTTTTAATTTTTAATTTTTAATTTTGAATTTTGATTGAAATTCTAA
>CAYUUM010000019.1:0-5534 GCA_964447915.1 uncultured Candidatus Saccharibacteria bacterium
AAATAAAAAAAACAAGAATATAATTCTTGTTTTTTTATCCTTTTAAAATTTTAATATTAAAAAATGGGTGAGAGAGAAGTTTAAGGTGGTGGTCTTCCTCTCTCTCACGTGGAGTGGAGGGGGGGTAGGTATGAATAGGGGTTATTCTTCCCTTTTCTTCGGGAGTTTTTTTAAGGAGGTTCCCGAAGACCTACCCCCCTCAGTTTACCCTTTCAGAAGGTATTATAATTATAATATCTAAAAAATTTTTGTCAAGAGGAGAGTTGATAGAAATTTTTATATTTGATATAATAGGAATTAAAGGTATATAATATAAAATAAGTAAAATTATTTTATTTTTTTCAGAATATAAAGTTTAAATTGGCTATTTATGAAGCAAGATATTGATTTTAGAGAAAGAGAAAAACATTGGCAAAAGTTTTGGAAAAGACAAAATATTTATAAGTTTGATTCTACTAAAAAAGAGTCTATTTTTTCCATTGATACCCCTCCTATTTATATCTCTGCTGATAGCTTGCATATTGGCCATGCTATGAGCTATATCCAAGCTGATATTATTGCTCGTTATAAGAGAATGAGAGGATATAATGTTTTTTATCCTAATGGATTTGATGATAATGGATTGCCAACAGAAAGATTTATTGAAAAAAAATATAAGATTGATAAATCTAAAATTCAAAGAAAAGAGTTTGTCAATATTTGTATTGAGGAAACTAAAAAACAAGGAAAAAGATATCAACAGATGTTTAATGACTTAGGGATAAGCTTTGATTGGTCTTTAATTTATAATACTATTAATAGTCATTGTCAAAGAACTGCCCAACGATCTTTTATTGATCTATATCAGAAAGGATTAATTATTAGAAAACAAGAGCCAGTTTTATGGTGTCCTTTTTGCCAAAGCGCTATTTCTCAAGCTGAAATACAAGATCAAGAGCAAGATTCTTATCTTAATTATATTTCCTTTAAAGTTATAGGTCTTGATGAACAACTCACTATTGCCACTACTAGACCTGAATTATTACCTGCTTGTGTTGCCTTATATGTCAATTCTCAAGACAAAAGATATCAGAAATATATTGGTGCTAAAGCAATTGTCCCTTTATTTGATTATCAAGTTTCTATTTTAGCTGATAAATCAGTTGATCCTGAATATGGAACAGGTATTATGATGACTTGCACCTGGGGCGATAGTGAAGATGTTAGGCAATGGAAAAAAGATAATTTGGAAACAAGAATTAGTTTAACTAAAGATGGAAGATTAACTGACATCGCTGGTAAATATCAAGGCTTAAAAATAAATAAAGCTAGAGAAGCAATTATTAAAGACTTAAAGAATGATAATCTATTATTAAAACAAGAAAAAATAACTCATATCTGTAATGTTCATGACAAATGCCAAACAACAATTGAATTTATTCTTACTCCTCAGTGGTTTATTAAAATTAGTGAAAATAAGAAGCAATGGCAAAAAAGAGGCGAGGAAATAAATTGGTATCCTCTTTTTATGAAAACCAAGTATGATGCTTGGATTCAGGGCTTAAAATGGGATTGGTGTATTTCTCGTCAACGATATTATGGAGTGCCTTTTCCAGTTTGGTATTGCAAAGAGTGTCAGGAAGTTTTGTTGGCTGAAGATAAAGATTTGCCAGTTGATCCACGCCAACAGTCATTTAATAAGCATTGTCATAAGTGTCAATCAAAAAATATTAGACCAGAAAATGATGTTATGGATACCTGGATGACTTCGTCGGTTACGCCATTAATTAATGCTTTTTGGCAATATTCAGAATCTGAAAAACAAGATTTAATGAAAAAGATTTATCCTATGAGCCTGCGACCACAAGGGCTTGATATTATTAAAACTTGGTTATTTTATACAGTAGTTAAATCTCATTATCACACAGATAGTTTGCCTTGGGGGGATGTAATGATTTCTGGCTGGGGAGTGGATGAAAAAGGTAAAAAAATGAGTAAGTCATTAGGGAATTTTGTTGAGCCGATGAAAATAATAGAGAACTATCCAACCGACGCTTTAAGATATTGGACAACCAAATCTGCGTTAGGGCATAATTTACGATATAGCGAGCAAGAAGTGAAGAAAGGAAAGCGCACAGTCATTAAACTCTTAAATGCTTCAAAGTTTTGCTTTATTCATCTTAAAGATTATTCGTCAACTGAAATAGATTTTAGCAAAATTGATATTTTAGATAGAGGAATACTTACTATTTTGCAAGAAACAATTCAGGAATATTGCCGATATCTTGATCAATATCAATTCTCAAAGGCAAGGCAAGTGATTGAAAGCTTTTTTTGGGATTTTTTCTGTGATAATTATTTAGAAATAATTAAGGAAAAACTTTATAACTTAGAAAACTATAATTCTCAATCTATTCAATCAACTTTATTTACCCTATATACTTGCTTGTTAGCAATTATTAAATTATATGCTCCTTTTTTAGTTTTTATTACTGAGGAAATTTATCAATTATATTTTGCTAAAAACGAAAAACAAATAAGCATTCATTTAACTAAAATAGCAGATTGTGATAAAAAAATGATAGATAAGGAAGCGCAGGAACAATTTATGATTATTGCTAAGATTATTGCTGATATTAGAAAGTATAAATCTGAAAATAATTTGTCCTTAAGAGCAGAAATAGAGAAAATAGTTATTCAAGGAGCTGAAGAAAAAATTAAAGATTTTTTTAATATTATAAAAAATACAATGAATATTAAAGAAATATCTTTTAAGCAGGGAAGTAATAAAGATTATTTAGTAGAAATTATAATTGACTAAATTATAGTATTTAATTTTTTTTTGATACTTAATATTTTATGAATAAAAAAGAAAACTATATTTATTTTTTTGATAATTACGAAGCTATTGCTAAATATAACTTAGAGGAAAGAAAGGATTTATTGGGAGGAAAAGGGGCTGGATTAATGGAAATGACAAAAATAGGCGCTCCTATTCCGTTTGGTTTTATAATAACTACTCAGGCAGGTAAAGACTACTGTCAAGACAGCCAATCTTCTTTTAATCAAATTTGGGAACAAGTTATTCAAGGGATAAAGAAGATAGAACAAAAAACTCAAACTCAATTTGGAGGTTCGCAAAACCCTTTGTTATTATCAGTGAGATCAGGATCCAAATATTCTATGCCTGGAATGATGGATACTATTTTGAATATTGGATTATCACCTATTACAGTAGATGCTTTAAGTAAAAAAAATAATAATATTCGTTTTTCTTTAGATTTATATCGTCGTTTTATTGCTATGTTTGGAACCATTGTTATGGGAATCAATCGTCAAAAATTTACTGTTGTCTTAGAAGAAATTAAAAAAAAGCAAAACATTAAAGCAGAAACAGATCTATCTATTGATAACTTGAAAGAAATTATTCAAAAGTTTCTATCTATTTACCAACAAGAAATTCAATCAACTTTTCCTAACGATCCTTTTGAGCAACTTAAATTAGCTATCAAAACAGTTTTTGTTTCTTGGAATGGTGGACGAGCAATTAAATATCGAGAAATTAATAATATTCCCCATAATTTAGGAACAGCTTGCATTGTAATGGCTATGGTTTTTGGAAATTTAAATAATAATTCTGGCACTGGAGTTTTATTTACTCGTCATCCTGCCTTAGGAACAAATGAGTTTTTTGGAGAATATCTGCCTAATGCTCAGGGAGAAGATATTGTTGCTGGAATCAGAACCCCTTTGTCATTGTCTTTTTTAAAAGAACAAAAGCCAGAAGTTTATCAACAATTAAAAAAATGGTGTCTTAAACTTGAACAATATTTTAAAGATATGCTTGATATTGAGTTTACTATTCAGGATAATATTCTTTATTTATTACAGGTTAGAACAGGGAAAAGAACAGCTCAGGCTAGTATTAAAATAGCTATTGATATGATTAAAGAGAGGGTTATTACTCAGAAAGAAGCAATATTGAGAATTACTCCTCAGCACATTAATAGTTTTTTACATCCAAAAATTAAACTTGACAATTCTCAGAAGATTTTATTTCAAGGATTACCAGCTTCTCCAGGAGCAGGCGTTGGTCAAGTAGTTTTTAATACTGAAGAAGCTGAAGTTCGAGCAAAAAACAATGAAAAAATAATATTAGTTCGTCAAGAGACATCTCCAGAGGATGTTGGAGCAATGAATGTTGTTGAAGGAGTAATCACTGCTAAGGGAGGAATGACTTCACATGCTGCAATTGTCGCTCGCGCTATTGGGAAACCTTGTATTGTTGGTTGTGAGCAAATTATTATTGATTTTACTAAGGAGGAATTAAAAATTAATAATTTAATTATTAAGAAAAACGATTATTTAACCATTGATGGTTCAACAGGTAGGGTTTTTGCGGGACAGATTGCTTTAAAAAAACCTGAAATGTCATCAGAATTAATTGAAATAATGAAATGGACTAATAAATACAAGAAATTACAAGTAAGGGCTAATGCTGATACTCTAGAACAAGCTAAAATTGCTAAACAATTTGGAGCTGAAGGAATAGGCTTATGTCGAACTGAACATATGTTTTTTAAAAAAGATCGACTTAAAATTTTTCAAAAAATGATATTAGTTGATAATTCAGTAGATAAGCAAAAAGCTTTAGTTGAATTAATAGTTTTACAAAAAAATGATTTTAAAGCAATTTTAAAAGAAATGAGGGGATCTCCAGTAACAATTAGATTACTTGATCCTCCTTTACACGAATTTTTACCTTCTACTAATGAGGATATTCAGCAATTAGCAAATGAGATTGGTTATTCAAAGAATAAAGTGTTAGAATTAATTTCGTCTTTAAAAGAGAATAATCCTATGTTAGGATTTCGGGGTTGTCGATTAGGGATTGTTTATCCTGAAATTTATAAGATGCAGGTTAGGGCTATGATTGAAGCTGTTTGTGAATTAGAATTACAAGGAATAGAAACAAGGTTAGAGATTATGATTCCTTTGGTAGCTAATTACAAGGAGATAAAAATAATAAAAGAAATGATTATTAAAACAGCAACTGAGGTGGAAAAAGAACAAGGAATTAAAATTAAATATAAAATTGGGATAATGATAGAGGTTCCTCGAATTGCGCTTATCTCTGATCAAATTGCTTCGACAGTTGACTTTTATTCTTTTGGCACAAATGATTTAACTCAAATGACTTATGGTATTTCTCGAGACGATGCTGGGAAATTTTTGCCTTTTTATTTAGAAAAAGGTATTTTAGATATTGATCCCTTTGCATCTATTGATCAAGATGGAGTAGGAAAATTAATGGAATATGCTATTGAAAGAGGTCGTTTAAGGAATAAAGATTTGAAGATTGGAATTTGTGGAGAACAAGGCGGAGACCCTTTATCTATTGAGTTTTGTCATAAATTAGGTTTAAATTATGTCAGTTGTTCAGTATATAGATTAATGATTACTCGTTTAGTTGCTGCTCAGGTTGCTATAAGAAAGCAAAAAAAATCAAAAAACTAAACATTTTAATTTTGAATTTTGAATTTTGGTCATTTTCA
>CAYUUM010000020.1:0-5487 GCA_964447915.1 uncultured Candidatus Saccharibacteria bacterium
TTTAAAATATTTAAAATTTCAGCACCATTACTTTGAATTCTAAATCCATATCCTATTTCTCGAAAACCCAACATTTCATCAAAAGACGCTTTTTCTTTTTCATAAAATTCCTTTAATAAATTCAACAATTCTAATCTCATCTCCCTTGCCTCTTTTTTACTCTATTTCTTAATTTTTCATTTTCTGGTTCAGTGGGATAAACTTCTACTATTCCTTTATCAATAGGCATTTCCAATCGATATTTCATTTGTTCTACTTTTGTTTGAATTCTTTCAAATTCTCTTTTTTTCAGATTTATCTTTTTTAGGTATTATTTCAAATTCTTCTTTAAAATTAAACATAATTATCTTCAAGCTGTTTTTACCTGCCTCAATGTTGTTCTAAGCTATATCAAACACAGCTTTTAAATTCTTTTTGAATTTTTCTTTTTTATTAATTTCTTAATCCTAGTTTGACAAACAGAGTTAGAACATTTTGTTTTCCCTTTCTTATCTATTGTTAATAAAGAATTACATTCCTGACATTTTTCATCAATTGGCTTATCCCATAATGCAAAATCACAATCTGGCCATTGTTCACAACCATAAAAAATTTTCCCTTTTCTAGTCCTTTTTTCAACAATCTCGCCTTTAAAACATTGAGGGCAATCTATATTCAAACTTTTTTTCTCTGGCCTCTCTATAGATTTAGTATTTTTACAATCTGGAAAATTAGAACAAGCTAAAAACTTTCCAAAACGCCCTGTTTTAATTATCATCTTACTCTGACATTTTTCACATATTTTTTCAGTAGGTTCATCATCATATATTTTTTTTGTTTTTTGATACCTATCTTTTAAATTTTTCATAAAAGAATTATAAAAATGTTTTATAAATAATTCCCAATTTTTTTTATTTTCAGCAATTTTATTCAATTCTTCTTCTATATTAACAGTAAATTTAATATTAATAATATCAGAAAAATTTTTTACTAAAAAATCATTGACCATTAATCCATTTTTTGTAGGAACAAGCTGCTTACCTTGTCTTTCTACATATCTCCTCTCTTGAATCTTACTAATAATATTAGCATAAGTTGATGGTCTCCCTACCCCCTCTTGTTCTAATATTTTAATCAAGCTTGCTTCATTGTACCTAGGCAAAGGTTTTGTGAAATGTTGTTGAGGAATTATTTTCTTTGCCTCAACAATATCTTGTTTTTTTAAAAGAGACAATTTTTTTTGTTTCTTTCTATCTTGCTTATTATCTATTTCTAAAGCAGAATAAACCTTTAGCCAACCATCAAACTTTAAATCTTTTTCTTTAGCTTGAAACTCATATTGAACTAAATTTGATTTATCTTTATCAAAGGTAATAACCTTAATAGTCATTGCATCAAAAACAGCCGGAGTCATTTGACAAGCAATTGTTCTCTGCCAAATCAATTGGTATATTTTTGCCTCGCTTGGCTTTAGCTTATTTTTAATAACACTTAATTGATTTTTAACATTAGTCACCCTAATTGCTTCATGAGCCTCTTGGGAAGCTACTTTGCTTTTAAGCTGATATGTTTTAAAACTCTTAAAATATTTTTTGCCATATTTTTTTTCAATAAAAATTTTTATTTCTTTTAAAATAGTAGTTGATAAATTAAGAGAATCTGTTCGATGATAAGTGATATATCCTCTCTCATATAATCCCTGAGCTAAACTCATTGTCATTTTAGCTGAAAATCCAAAATTTTTCCAACACTCTTGTTGAAGAGAGCTTGTCTTAAAAGGAGGAAGAGAATTTCTAATTACTTCTTTCGTTTGAATGCTAACTATCTTATATTGACTTTTTTCTAAATCCTTAAGAATCTGGTCTTTTTGTTCTTTAGTCTTAATTCCTAATTTCGGAATATTCTTATTATCTTTTTTAAATAAAGTAGCTTCAAATTCAACTTTATTCTTTTTTTCAAAAAATAAAATTACAATACTCCAATACTCTTCAGATTTAAATCTTTCAATTTCTCTTTCTCGATCAACAATGATTTTTAAAGCCACTGATTGAACTCTTCCTGCTGAAAGTCCTCTAAAAATTTTTTTCCACAAAAAAAGAGAAAGTTCATAACCAACGATTCTATCTAATGCTCGCCTAGCTTGCTGAGCTTCAACTAAATTCATGTTAATTTCAAGAGGATTTTTTATCGCTGCTTTAATTGCCTTTTCACTTATTTCATTAAAAACAATTCTCTGATACGGTTTAGAATTTTGAATTTGATGTTTTGAATTTGTTTGAAATTTGAGATTTTGTATTTGGAATTTTCCAAGTTGTAAAACTTGAGTTATGTGCCAAGCAATCGCCTCCCCCTCCCTATCTCGATCAGTAGCTAAAATAATTTTTTCTTTATCTTTAATTTCTTTTTTTAACAAATTAACAGTTTTTCTCGCCTTAATAGGAATAACATAATCCATTTTAACCTTATCATTCACTTCTATTCCTATTTTCCCTCGAGGCAAATTTCTAACATGTCCCTTACTGCTAACAACCTGATATTCTTTCCCTAAAAACTTTTTAATTGTTTTTGATTTAGTAGGGCTTTCTACGATAATTAAAATCATAAAATAAAATATATAATTTTCAATAAACAATTAGACAATAAACAATTGTAAATTAAGAATTATTTTTTATACAATTCCATATACTCCATTGCCAAAATTTTTTACTTTTTTATCAATCTCTAAGACAGCTAATATCCCTATAATGCTTGCTGAATCTATTTTAACTTTTTTAATAATTTGATCAATATGCAATGGTTGTTCATTTAAACAAGACAATATTAAATCCTCATCTGAACTATTGCTATTTACATCTATTTTAACCTTATCCTTAATTTTAAGCAAATAATTAGTTAAGTTCACTTCTTGAACAATATCATTGATATTTTCAACTAATTTAGCTCCTTGTTTAATTAATAAATTAGTCCCTTGAGAGTTTAAAATATTAATTTGCCCTGGAATGGCAAAGACCTTTCTCTTTTCTTTTAAAGCATATTTAGCAGTAATTAAAGCACCACTCTTTTTTTTAGCTTCTACTACCACAACTCCTAAGCTTAATCCAGCAATAATTCTATTTCTTAGAGGAAAATGTTGTCTTAATCCCTTAGTTCCAATTGGATATTCACTAATAATAAGACCTTTATTTTCAATAATCGCTTGTCTAATTTTTAAATTTTTTTTAGGATAAAAACTTTTTAAATCTAATCCAGTTCCTAAAACAGCTATAGTATATCCCTTTGCCTCTAAACTAGCTTGATGGCTCCAAAAATCAATTCCCGTAGCTAAACCACTAACAATAATAAAGCCAGCCCTAACTAATTCATTAGTTAAAGTAAAAGCGACTTGCTTGCCATAACTAGAGCACCTACGAGTACCAACCACGGCAAGTAGTAATTTCTCTTTTAATAAATCAATATTCCCTTGAAGATATAAAATAGCTGGTGGATTAGAAATTTGTTTTAGTAATTTAGGATAATTCTCGCTGTCATAATCAATCATTAATATCCCTTGTTTACTTACGTTTTCATATTCCTGCTCTGGGTTTATATTTTTTCTTTTCTCTAAAATTAAATCAATTATATTAGAAGATAATCCGCTATTTTTTAATTCTTTTTCCGATCCTTGCCATCCAATTTGAAAACTTTTAAAATATTTTTTTATTTTGTTTAAATTAATCGGTCCTATTCCTAAAATTTGATTAAAGGCATTAAGATATTTAATATCTTTATTCATTTAAAATTATGATATATAATAAATAGATGTAAAATTAAAAATTAAAGCTAAGAGAAATTAAGCCCCTTTTAATTAGCAGGACTTAATCCTTCTCAGCATATTTTCATTTTTAAATATGATAGAAGACAAAAAACAATCTATTAACTTATCAATAAACACAAAGAACAAAGATTTTCTTTGGGATCTGTTCAAAACCGGTTTGCTTTTTATAGGTCTGTTTTACATTATTCGCTTGTTTATTTTTGCACCATTTATAGTATGGGGAACAAGCATGCAGCCTGTTTTACAACATGGAGACTACCTTATTGTTGATCGTTCTCCTCGATTTAGAACACCCCAACCTGGAGAAATTATCATTTTCCAAAACCCATCAAATCCTAATGAAAAATTAATAAAAAGAATTTCTAAAAAAAAATTTGAAAATAATGAATATAAATTTTGGGTTTTAGGTGATAATAAACAACACTCTATAGACTCAAGAAACTTTGGCTATGTTAATAAAAATCATATTTTTGGTAGAGTATTTTTAAGACTTTGGCCAAATTTTACTTTAAATTTTGAAAAATAAAATTTACATAAAAGCCCAACTTTCTTACAAACAAATTTTAAAAGATAAAGAATAATAAACAATAAGTTTTATTCTAAAAACATTCTTACTTTTTTCTTTATATCTTGATAATTATCAATCCAATAAACATCTAAATCGCGTTTAAACCAAGTCATTTGCCTCTTAGCAAATTGCTTGGTTCTCAAAACAATTAAATCCTTTAATTCGTTCTTTTTAATATTGCCATTCCAATAATCTCGCCATTCTTGATAGCCAATAGTTTGTAAAGCAGGAATATTCCATCCATATTTTTTTACTAAAGATTTAACTTCTTTTTCTAATCCTAATTGAATCATTTGATTAACGCGTTTTCTGATCCTCTTTTCTATTTCATTAGCTGATAATTTAAGTCCAATTTTTAAAAAATCAAATAAAGGCTTACCTTTTTTACGCTGAGCCCAAAAAGGATTACCACTAACTTGACAAACTTCAATTGCTCGTATCAAGCGTCGTTTATTTTTACTATCAATTAAAATTGCTCCTTCAGAATCCAAATTTTGATAAATTTCCAATAATTCTTCATTTGTTTTATATTCTAATTTTTTTCTTAAACATAATTGGGCTGGAATATTTAGAAAAAACATATTTTCAGTAATTGCTCTTGAATATAACCCTGTTCCACCACATAAAATTGGAACTTTTCCTCTTTTCTGAATATCTCTTATTATTTTTATAGCCAATTTTTTATAAATAGCCACATTAAATCTTTGATTAGGAGAGATAATATGAAGTAGGTAGTGAGGAATTTTATCAATTAAAATTGGTTTTTGTGATTCTTTAATTTTGAATTTTTCTTTATCGTTTTGCATTTTGCATTTTGCATTTTGATTTTTTTGGCACGGCGAAGCCGTGCCAATTATCATCCCTTTATAGACTTGTCTTGAGTCAGCAGAGACAATTTCACCCTGAAATTTTTTTGCCAATTTTACCCCTAAATCACTTTTACCAGTAGCTGTAGGCCCTAAAATTACAATTAACTTATTCATATCAATTTGACTATAGGAAGGTCTGACCTTCCTACGGCTTATTTATTCAAAATCTTTTAGAATAAACTGATCTTTTTGAACATAATTATTTGCCTTAAATTAAGGCTAGGAATTAAAGCTAGGTCCGACCTAGCTTTGGTTTT
>CAYUUM010000021.1:0-5460 GCA_964447915.1 uncultured Candidatus Saccharibacteria bacterium
TCTCTGTCAAACATGTTGACATTAACAATGATTTTTTCGTTAATAAAATCAATATTATTTATTTTCCCTTCAAAATTTTTTAAAGGTCCATCAACAATCTTGACCATATCACCTATTTTAACATCAATTTTTATCTTTATTTTTTTTTGTTGGAGATTTTTTTGAATTAAAGTCATTTCTGATTCAGTAACAGGAATAGGGATTGTTCCAGATCCAATGACCCCTGTAATTTTAGGGGTGCTTCTAACTATATACCATGATTCGTTGTCAACTATCATTTCTACTAAAATATATCCTGGAAATATCTTTTCTTCTATATTTACTCGCTTGTTGTTTCTTATCTTTATTTTTTTTTCTTTTGGGACTAAAACATTAAAAATTTTGTCTTTCATATTTAGCGATTTAATACGTTGTCTTAAGTTTTCAGCTGCTATATCTTCATATCCAGAATAAGTATGGAGAACATACCATTGTTTTTGGGCTCTTGTTTTATTATCTGTAGGGACCTGTTTTTCTTCTGAAGATATCATAATATTAAAGATTTATAAAAATCTACCTAATATAAAGGCAAAGATACTATCTAATAATCCTAAAAATATACCAACTATAAAAGAAATTAAAATAACAATAATCGTGTAGTGTTGGACTTCTTTCCTCTTTAACCAACTGATTTTTTTAATTTCAGTTTTAACTTCTCCTAAAAATTTTGTTGATAATATTTGTTTTTTATTTTGAATATTTTTTTCTTTCATAATAAAATAAAAAAAGCAAAAAAGTTTTTAACTTTTATCTATTTTAATGATTTAATCAATATTTTTAGAGCCTTGTTTAATGAATTCTTTAAATAATGGATGAGGATTTAATGGTCGAGATTTAAATTCAGGATGGAATTGAACACCTACAAAAAAAGGGTGATCTGGGAATTCAATAATTTCTACTAATTTTTTTTCTGGATTAATTCCAGATATAACCAAGCCATGTTTTTCTAAAGTTTTTTTAAAGATATTATTTAATTCATAGCGATGTCGATGTCTTTCAGAGAGAATTTTATTTTTCTTTTTTTTAGAAAAAGCATTTTTATAAGGTTCTATATTCTTAAAATAGATAGAATAACTTTTGTCAGCAATTGTATTAGGTTTAATTTGACAATCATAGCTTCCCAATCTCATAGTTGCCCCATATTGTTTGTTTTTTAAGAGTTTTTTTTGCTCTTGAATTGTGCTAATTAGAGGAAATTTAGTATTAGGAAAAAATTCAGTTGAATGAGCTTGTTTTAAATTACAGACATTTTGGGCAAATTCTATTACTGCTAATTGCATACCTAAACAGATGCCTAAAAAAGGAATTTTGTTTTCACGGCAAAATTTAATTACTTCTATTTTCCCTGCTGTTCCTCGTTCTCCAAATCCTCCAGGAACAATAATTCCATGATAGTTCTTAATTTTTTTAACTTCATTGTAAAGTGATAGGGCTTGTTTAATGGATTTTTTTTCATAATCTTCAGCTGACAACCATGATATCTTTGGTTTAAGATTATGGTTCCAAGCAGCATGTTTTATTGCTTCAATAATAGAGATATAGACATCTTGCAGAGTGAATCGACCGCTTTTAAAATATTTTCCAATAATACCAATTTTAATTGTTTTTTTATTAGGAGAATGGATATTATTTACTAAAGATTCCCATTTTTTTAGCTCATATCCTTTACTTTTTAAATTAAAGATTCTTAATATTTTTTTACTTAAACCTTGCTCTTCTAAAATTAAAGGAATTTGATAAATAGACTCTTTATCTGGGACAGAAATAATATTTTTAAAAGGGATATTAGAAACAGTAGCTATTTTAATTTTACGTTTTTTATCTAAAGGAGTAGTTGCTCTAGCTAAGATAAAATCAGGTTGAATTCCAGCCATATTGAGCAATTGAATAGCATGTTGAGTAGGCTTAGTTTTCATTTCTCCGAGAATGTTAAGAATAGGGAAATAACTCACTAAATTAATAAGAACTTTATTTGGCATTTTTATTTTCATAATTCGAGCTGCTTCTAAGAAAAGACTATTTTGATATTCTCCTGCAGTTCCTCCTATTTCGATTAAAACAAAATCATTTTCTTTAACTTTCCCTAATTGTTTAATTCTTTTAATAACTTCATTAGGAATATGGGGGATTACCTCTACACATTTACCCTTATATTCTAATTTTCTTTCTTTATTAATGATTGTCTGGTAAATCCTACCAGTAGTAATATAATTATCAGCGCTTAAATTTTCTTCTAAAAATCTTTCATAATTTCCAATATCTTGATCACATTCCAAGCCATCATCAGTGACAAAAATTTCCCCATGTTCAATAGGATTCATTGTTCCAGCATCAACATTAATATAAGGATCAATTTTCATAGCAGTTACTTTATATCCTCTTGCTTGAAGAATTTTTCCAATTGAGGTAGTAACAACCCCTTTGCCAATACCAGACATTACTCCTCCAATAATAAAAATATAATGAGTCATAAAAAAATCAAAATGCAAAATGACAATGCAAAATTCAAAGAGAATTATTCTTTAAAGCACTAAATTACAAGCTTCAAATTTCAAATAAATTACAATAACCAAAATCCAAAATTCAAAACACTGTTTGAAAATTGAAAATTATTTATTGTTCACTGTTTGTTGTTCGTTGTTTATTGTTTATTGTCTTTTATTGCTTATTAAGTATTTTCTTAATTATATTAGCTATTTGTTTAGGAGTTTTTACTTTTCTTATTTTTTCAGCTACTTGTTTTTTTCCATAGACATCCCTAATCCAATTGGCAAAATCATTCCCTTTTTTATTTATATGATATTCAGCAACTGATTTTTTGACTTTTTCTAGATATCTAATAGCTTGCTTTAAATTTCTTAAGACTTTGCCGTCAACTGTCCAAAAGCTTTTTTCCAAACTCATATCTTTATCTCTAATTCTTTTTTTTGACTCTTTCTGGATTTTAATATTTTTTTTGTTTTGATTGATTCGAACAGCTTGTTTTTTTATCTTGTTTTTTTTGTTCATATTTTATTTTGTATTTTGCTTAAAAATTAAAATTAAAGCAAATAAATAAAATTGTTTTGAAATTTAAATAAAGTATCGACCAAGGCGGGAACGACCGGATTTGAACCGGCAACCTCCACTGTGACAGAGTGGCGATCTAACCAATTGATCTACGCCCCCTTTAAAGTGATAAAAAGTTTTAAGTTTTAAATGATATTATTATATTATAAACAAAAAAAATAAAATATCAAAGAGGCGTAAAAAGAAAAGCGAAAAATTTAAAACAATTATTAAATTATCAATTTACAATTTTCAATGAATTTTCAATGAACTAATTTTCAAACGTTTGCTAAATAAATTTTTCATAAGCATCAAACAAATCCGAAAATTCTAAGCACTAAGCTGCAAATTTCAAATTGACCAAGGGAAAATCATAGTTGTTTGAAAATTGTGACATTGTGTCATTTATTAAAGATAACTCTCATAGAGAGAATTACCTTTGGTGACAAGGAAAATTGAAAATTAAATAATGTTTTGCGTTTTAATATAGTGGCTGTAGAAGGACTTGAACCTTCGACCTAATGCTTATGAAACATTCGCTCTACCTCTGAGCTATACAGCCTAATAGTAAAGATTATTGAAACATTCTTGTTTGTTTAGGTTTTTTTGTTTTTAGATTTAAAATAATTTTGCCATAAACTCCATCATATCCTGGCCGGAAAATAATTTTATTTTCTCGGATATCAATAATAGCCTGGGCTATTTCTAGAGAAGTTTTATCCATCAAATCAGATAAAGAAACTAATAATAAGATATTAAACTCATTATTAAAGTTTTTAATTAATTTCTCATATTCTATTTTTACTTTTATAGTGTTAAAGCCACAATCCATTATATGAGCAATAATTTCTTTTAAGGGGACTAATTTTATATAAGGGATTGTTGCTTGAGGTTTTGATCCTTTTTTTCGATCAGCTATTTGTTCTACTCTATTTAAGACTCCTATTACTATTGGTTTGTTACATTTTGGACATATATTTTGATATTTCTTAGTTTCTTCAGGCGATAAACAAAGATTGCATTTTTTATGTCCGTCATAATGATATTTACCTTGTTCTGGAAAAAATTCAATAGTACTTAGAAATTGTTTAGGATCTTTATTTTTTATTGCTTTAATAATTGAAAAATAGTTTAACTTTGTTTTAAAAATATTAGCTTCTCGTCCAATTTTGTCAAGACTATGGGTATCTGAATTACTAATTAAAGTGTATTTATCTAATTGGGATAAACGCCAGTTCATGGCCGGACATGAACTTAGACCAGTTTCTAAAGCATAAATATATTTTAATTCATTTTCAAAACAGTCTTCCAAACTATTAAATCCCGACTTAGAGCCAAAAACACTAAACCATGGCGTCCAAATGTGAGCAGGAATTACTAAACAATCTTGAGAAATAGCTAAAATAATTTTTAATAATTCTCTAACATCTAATCCTAAAATTGGTCGTCCATCAGCTGATAAATTGCCAATTTGATTTAATTTTTTATTAATTTGTTCAACAATTTTAATACTTGGAGCTAAAACTAAAATATGATTTTTATAGACCTTCTTATTTTTAGAGTAAATACAACTAATTTCTGCTGTTAAAATAAAGCGGGTTGTTTCATTTTTTAGTTTATATAAACCAGGTTCTGCTGAGATTAGTTGTTGTTTAATTTCTTTTAGCCATTGTGGATGAGTAAAGTCACCAGTGCCTAAAACTTGAATTCCTTTAATTTTTGCCCATTTTCCCATATTTTCTAAATTCATCTTAGGAGAGGTTGCTCTTGAATACTTAGAGTGAAGGTGAAAATCAGCAATAAAAACCTGTTCGCTTCGCTGGTGTTCAGCTGGCGCTGCACTTAAACAATGCTTACGCATTGTAGCCGGGGGCTTGTTGTTTTGCAATAAGACCCTGTTTTTGCGAAGCAAAAACCGAACCTTGTTGCTGGCACGTACTTCGCACTGCTTAAACGATTCTCGTTGCACTTTGTTCGCAATAAATTTCATTTAATTAAGATGGTTTTAGATAATTAAAATTTTAATATTTTTGTAGCGCTGGCCCGAATTGCACGGACGCCTTCAGCTTATGAGACTGATGAGGTACTACTCCTCCACAGCGCTCTATTTTAATGATTTAAATTAAAATTAATTGTGAAGCAAAGCGAACAACAAGGTTCGGTTTTTGCCTTGCAAAAACAAAACTTAATTATATAATGATTAAGTTTTCGCGAGCTTTAGCGAGTCGGGTCTTGTTGTAAAAACAACAAGCCCCCTGCTGGAAGCAAGGTTCTTTTCAAATTATATTTTAATATAATTTGTAGGGTTCTTGACGAAGTCAAGGTTCTTATAATCAAAAATAAAACAGATTAAGCTAAAAAATAATTTGTTAA
>CAYUUM010000022.1:0-5293 GCA_964447915.1 uncultured Candidatus Saccharibacteria bacterium
TTTTTAAAAAAAAATAATAAATCAAAAATAAATTAAATATTCTTATATTTTATCTTTTTTATTTTATAAATTGTTTTCATCGCAGATTGAACCACAACTTTATCTCCAACTTTATGACCCAAAAGAGCTTTCCCTACTAAAGATTCATTCGAAATTTTTCCTATAGAAGGATTTGCCTCTAAAGTACCAACTAAAATAAACTCATCCTCTTGACCATCAACTTCAATTACAATCGTTGCTCCGATGCTGACTACATTTTGCTTGTTCTTAGGAGGAATAGTAATTAAAGTATAGTTTTTAAGAATAAACTCTAATTCTGATATTCGGCTATTTAAAAAATTCATTTCCTCTTGAAATATAGAATGTTCTATATCTACATTAGAATAATAATTATTCCTGTAAGATTCTTCTTGAATTTTTAATTGTCTTTCTTTTTTAAGCTTTTTGTATTCTTGTTGAAATTTTTTTAAACCTTCACGGGTCAAAAAAATTTTATTATTTGGGTTCATATTTTTAAATTAAATACATCTTAATGATATCATTAAAATAAGATATTTATCAAATGTAATTTTAATTTAAACAAACACAACCTATATTCTTCGCCTTTTTAATTTTGTATGATAACTCTATGCTAATTATACTTTTATTTTAACCAAGATCCTACCAATCCAATTTTTTTACTTTTACAATCGATCTCAGCTTTTACCCCAAGAGGCAAAACTAATTGAGGGTCAGTATGTCCAATATCAAAATTAGCAATAATTGGTAGATTCGACCCTTCAATTGTTGACTTTTCTCGCTGGTGCCGAGGGTGGGACTCGAACCCACACGTTCAAAAGAACTCAAGATTTTAAGTCTTGTGCGTCTACCAATTCCGCCACCTCGGCATTAAAAAACTAAAAAAGAGAGTAAAAAATGTTCTTTTTGAGGTCTGGAGGAGATTTGCACTCCTGTAAACGGTTTTGCAGACCGCTCCCTAAACTTCTCGGGCACCAGACCCAGAAAATAATAATGTTTCTTATTTGAAAAACATAAACAACAAGATTTTTACCAAAAGCAAAATTTTTTATATCTTTATTTTTTCAAATTCTTCTTTATATATCTCCAAAATATCATCAATTTTAATTCTTTCCTTTGCCTCTTTAAACAAAACAGCACATTCTTGATCTTTAGGTACTTTTTTAACAACTTTATTCTTTTGTTGAATTTCCTCTATTTTGCCTACACATATTATCTTTTCTTTTAAAATATCATTATCTTCAACTTTTCTTAAAACATTAACTTGATGGCTAATTATTACATTTCCTTCAATAACCTTTCCTCCAATAATTTGCTTATTCTTATCTTGATGAAAAATAGTTGTAATTTTAAGTCTTCCTAAAACATTTTTAATTATTTTTGGTGTAAGACTTTGTTTAACAATTTTAGGAAACTGCTCAATAAGATGATAGATAACAGTAAAATAAAAAACTTTCATATTTTTTTGATTAATAATTTGCTCAGCAATAGAATCACTTTTAACGCAAAAGGCAATAATAATTGCATTAAAATTTGAAGCAAGAATCGCATCTGATTCATTAATTTTTCCGACATCTTTTTTTAATATTCGCAAAATAACTTTTTCCTGAAAAAAATGCTCAAAAAATTTTTCAATAATTTCTAATGATCCTAATTTATCAACCTTTAACACTATATTTAATACCTTTATTTTTTCTTCTAACTCTTTTTGGCTATCTTTTATTTCTATTTGATCTTCTTGGCTCTTATCTTCTTTCATTTTATTCTTATCTGAAAGAGATAAAACATAATCTATTGCTTTTTTTTGATTTTTAAAAATTTGAAATTCTGCTCCAAGTTGACTAATCTTTTTCAGCCCCCTGATAGTAATTGGCATAGATGGCAATCCTTGTTTAACTGGATTGCCAAGCCAATCCTCCATAATTTTAATCTTTTCTATTTGCGATCCATTAATTACTATTGTGTCTTTTATCTCTATTTTTCCATCTTTAATCAATAAAACTGTTGTAATACCTTTTAAATGATCTATATATGACTCTATTACCACTCCTTTAGCTAAAACAGAATTATTAATTCTAATATCCTGCATTTCAGCCATTAAAAAAATCATTTCTGTTATTTCATTAATTCCTTTTCCTGTTTTAGCAGAAACCAAAATCATTGGCACATCTCCACCCCATTCTTCTAATAAAACATTGTTTTGAGCTAATTGCTGCTTAATTTTTTCTATATCAATGTCTTTTAAATCAATCTTATTAATAACAACCATAAAAGGGATGTTGTTTTTTTTGATATATTGAATAGCTTCAATTGTTTGTGTATTAACCCCATCATCAACAGCTATAACTAACATAGCTATATCAGCAATTTGAGTTCCTCTCAAACGCATTGCGGTAAACAATTCATGTCCTGGTGTATCAATAAAAGTAATTTTCTGTTGTTTTGTCTTTTTTGTTCCTTTTTTAACAAACAAAGCTGAACATTCTACCTGACACACTGAGATATGTTGAGTAATTCCTCCTTCTTCGTTTTTAGCGATATGTGTCTTTCTAATACAATCTAAAATTGAAGTTTTTCCATGATCAATATGCCCTACCACAACTACTATTGGCACCCTGTTTTGTTTTTTTTGTTCTTTTTTCATTTTCATAAAATATATCTGAGAAAGTCTGAGGAAGGTCCGACCTTACTCAAAGACATTCAAAATAATCCTGTTCAAGGTCCTTTTTCAAAGTTTTTTAGATTGAGTTAAACTTACAATAGTTTTAACCACTACATCTGGAGTTAAAGAAATAGAATCAATATTAGAATCTATTAAAAACTGAGCAAAATCTATAAAAGAAGAAGGAGCATCTCCACAAAATCCAATATATTTATTTTTATTCTTACAAATTTTAATAACTTGAGTAATCATTTCTTTAACTGCCTGATCTCTTTCATCGCCAACATCAGCAATAACAGCGTTATCTCTATCCAACCCCAATGTTAATTGAGCTAAATCATTAGATCCAATGCTCATACCATCAAAAATTTCTAAAAATTGCTCTGCTAAAATAACATTAGAGGGAATTTCACACATAACATAAATTTCTAAGTTATTTTTTCCTTTTTTTAATCCAAACTGCTCCATTAAAGCAATTGTTTTTCTCCCTTCCTCTACTGTCCGACAAAAAGGGACCATTACTTTAATATTTCTTAATCCAAATACATCCATAACTTCTAATAAGGCTTGACATTCCATTCTAAAGGCTGGTTGAAATTTCTCACTATAATAACGCGAAGCTCCTCGCCAACCAATCATAGGATTATTTTCATTAACTGGCTCAAATAATTTACCGCCAACCAATTCTGCATATTCATTAGAACGAAAATCAGATAAACGGATAATGACTGGCTTGGGCCAAAAACAAGCGGCAATCTGAGCAATACCCTCTGCTAATTCTTTAATAAAATAATTCTTTTTATCAGGATGCTCAACTGTAATCTCGTCAATTTTATTTTTTAAACTTATATCCTTGATTTTATCATAATGATACAAAGCTAAAGGATGAACTTGAATTTTTTTAGCAATTAAAAACTCTATTCGCGCCAGCCCTACTCCTTCATTAGGTAAAAATGAAACTTTAGGAGCTAACTCAGGGATACCAATATTAATCATAATCTTTGTTTTTCCTATTATTGGTTTAATATTTTCTAAATTATATCTAGTAATTTTAAAATCAATTTCATTTTGAAAAATTTTTCCAACAACACCCTGTGAGCAATCAACTGTAATTTTCTGCCTTGATTTTAAAATTTCAGTAGCTTGATGCGTTCCAACAATACATGGAATACCTAATTCTCTACTAACAATAGCGCTATGACATGTCCTTCCTCCCTGATCAGTAATAATAGCCTTAGCAGATTTCATAATAGTTACCCAATCAGGGTCTGTCATCTGAGTTACCAAAATATCTCCTTTTTTAAATTTATCTATTTCAGAAATATCTTTAATAACATTAACTTTACCAGATGTAATTTTTTCCCCAATAGCAATGCCAGTTAAAATAGGCGTTTGATTTAAAGATTCTAATTTATATTCTTCGTAAAATTTACTAGATTTATCCACATAAATTGTTTCAGGACGAGCTTGAACAATGAAAAGCTCATTAATTTCTCCATCTTTAGCCCATTCAATATCTTGGGGAGTCCATTTATTCTTTTTCTGAGAATAATGATCTTCAATAATCATTGCCCATTTAGCCAAAGTTAAAATTTCTTCATCAGTCAAGCTAAATTTTATCTGATCTTTTAATGAAGTTTTAATTTCTTTAATTCCTTTTTGTTGATAAATCATTTGAGTTTTTTTAGATCCTAAATTCTTCACAATAATTGGCTTGAACTGATCCCCAAAAGTAGATTTAAAAACATAAAATTCATCTGGTATAATTTTACCTTGGACAACAATCTCGCCCAAACCATAACTAGAAGTAATTAAAATTAAATCCTTAAATCCAGATTCCGTATCTAAACTAAATATAACTCCAGAAGAGGCTATGTCTGATCTAACCATTTTTTGAACTGTTACTGATAAAGCAATTTTTTTCCAATCAAACCCTTTTTCTATTCGGTAAATAATTGCCCGATTGGTAAATAAAGAAGCCATACATTTTTTAATTGCCTTTAAAATTTCTTCTTCTCCCTTAACATTTAAATAGCTTTCATGTTGTCCAGCAAAGCTAGCATCAGCTAAATCTTCTGCAGTAGCAGATGATCTCACAGCCACACTTAAATTTTGCTTATTATATTGTTGACTAAGTTTTAGATAAGCCTCAACAATGCTATATTTTAGATTAGAAGGAAAAATACCTTTTAAAATAGAATTTCGCGCTTGCTCTCCTTTTTGTTGAATTTCTTTAGTATTTTCTATATCAATTGTCTTAAAAATTTTTTCTAATTTTGATTTTATTTTATTATATTCTAAAAAATAATCCCAAGCAATTGTAGTCGTGGCAAAACCATTAGGAACTTGCACTCCCTTTTTAGCCAATGCATTATACATTTCTCCTAAAGAAGCATTCTTGCCTCCTACTAATTGAACATCATTGGAATTAATTTGATCAAAAAAAAGAATTAATGCTTTGTTCTTTATAAAAACTGGCTTACGTTTATGCATAGATCTTATTGTTTTTTAATGGAGATAAATAAAAAAATTATTAATAAAATAATAATATAAAAAATTAATACCTAATTTCAATTTTGAATTTTGAATTTTGCTTGTCGCCAAAGGCGACTC
>CAYUUM010000023.1:0-5034 GCA_964447915.1 uncultured Candidatus Saccharibacteria bacterium
TAAACATAATACATAAGTGTCACCCTGAGTTTAGCGAAGGGTCTCTGAGATTCTTTACTCCTTTCAGTCGTTCAGAATGACAGGGAGTGTTTTGAATTTTGAATTTATTTGGAATTTGTAATTTTGAATTTTAGATTTAAAAATTAGTATTAATTTTTTATTTTATTTTATTTTATGCAAAGAACTTTAGTTATTCAAACTAAGACAATGATTGGGAAAATAGTTAGAATTTGTGGTTGGGTTAATACTAAAAGAGATCATGGTCAAGTAGTTTTTTTAGATATTCGTGATAGAACAGGTCTTTTGCAAGTTGTTTGTCGTTTGGACAATAATGAAGAGATATTTAATAAAGTTGCTCAGCTTAAAATAGAATCAACAATAGAAGTAATTGGAATTATTAAAGAAAGACCCAGTAAAATGAGAAATGTGAAAATTGAAACTGGAGGATTAGAATTAGAACTTCAACAAATAACAATTTTTAGCATTTCTCAAGAATTACCTTTTCAGATTAGTTCTGATACATCTAATATAGATGAAGAAAAAAGATTAAAATATCGTTATTTGGATTTAAGAACATCAGAAATGCAGAAAAGCATTAGGATTCGACATAAAGTAATTAAATTTATCCGTGATTTTATGGATAAACAGGATTTTATAGAAATTGAAACTCCTATGTTGACTAAAAGTACACCAGAGGGAGCTCGTGACTTTGTTGTTCCAAGTCGTTTTCATAGAGATAAGTTTTATGCCTTGCCTCAAAGCCCACAACAATACAAGCAATTGCTAATGGTGGCTGGAGTAGAAAGATATTTTCAAATTGCTAAATGTTTAAGAGATGAAGACACTAGAGCAGATCGTCAGCCTGAATTTACTCAATTAGATATTGAAATGGCTTTTGTTTCTCAAAATGATATTTTAAATTTAATAGAAGAATTATATCTAAATTTAATAAAAAAAATATTTCCTGAAAAAAAAATTACAACAATTCCATTTCCTCGCTTAAAACATGAACAAGCAATAAAACAATATAAGTCTGATGATCCAGATATTAGAAAAAATAAATCAGATCCCAATGAACTGGGTTTTTGTTGGATTATTGATTTTCCTTTATTTACAAAGCAAACCAAACAAGATTTTTTTTATGGAGCAGGAGAAAAAATAGCGCCTTCGCATCATATGTTTACCTCTCCCAAAGAAGAAGATATTAAAATGCTTGATAAAGAGCCATTAAAAGTAAGGGCTGAACAATATGATTTGATTTTAAATGGAGAAGAGATTGGAGGAGGAAGCATTAGAATTTATGATCCTAAAATTCAAGAAAAGATATTTAAGCTAATCGGGTTTAGGCAAAAACAAAAAGAGCAATTTTCTCATCTTTTTTCTGCTTTTAAATATGGGGTGCCTCCACATGGTGGAATTGCTTTTGGCATTGATCGGTTTTTAGCTATTATTTTAAATAAGATTAATATTAGGGAAGTAATTGCTTTTCCGAAAACAGGCGATGGTAGATGTCCAATGATAAATGCCCCTTGCGAAATTACAAAAGAGCAAAAAAAAGAATTAAATATTAAAATAAATCGTAAAAAAATAAGTAAAAAAACAAAGATTTATGAATAGAAAAATCATAATAAAGAATAAAGATGAGGAAATTTTAATCAGAGCTTTAAATGAACGAAAAGACATTAAAGCAGAACGAGTAAAAAGATTTTTAGCGCTTCCAGATTTAACTAAAAAAGAAAATTCTCCTGTAAAGATTTTATTTGACCAGATAATAGACCTGCCTATATTTAAGGACTTTGATTTAGTTGATTTTCCAAAAATTGTAACTGTTGAGCAATGTTTTGACCTTTTGAATATGCCAAAAGATCATCCTGCTAGAAAAGAAACTGATACATATTATGTGGATGATACTCATGTTTTGCGCACCCACACAACAGTTTTTTGGTCTTTTTATTTGAAAGACAAAGAAATTTTAGAAAAATTGGAAAAACAGGGCGAAATAAAGGCGCTGGCTCCTGGAATTGTTTTTAGAAAAGACGAGATTGATAGAAACCATTATCCGGCTTTTCACCAAATTGACGGTTTATTAATTTGCAAGAAATCAAAAAAGGTTATTACGCAAGAAGATTTGAAAGATATCCAGATTGAGCTAGCAAAAGGAATTTTTGGTTCTGATATTGAGTGGAAATTTGCCCCTGATAAATTTCCTTATACAGTTGAAAGTATTGAAATGAATATTAAGTTTAATGGTGAATGGATAGAGGTAAGTGGAGCTGGTCTTGTTCATCCGCAATGTTTAAAAAATTTTGGTTTAAATCCAAAAATTTACAATGGTTGGGCTTTTGGATTTGGTGATAGGTTAGCAATGATAAAAATGGGAATTCCAGATATCAGAATTTTGTGGTCAGATGATCCACGAGTAACTAGTCAGTTTAAAAATATAAACAGTAAATATAGAGAAGTCAGTAAATATCCCAGCATATCAAGAGACATTTCATTTATAATTGATAAAAATATAAACCTAAATAATTATTACGAGATTGTAAGGGATTTTGATAATGGTTTAATTCAAGAGATAAAATTGCTTGATGAATATGAGGATGAAAATAAATTTGGCAAGAATAAAAAATCTTATACATTTCGTATTATTTATTGTTCATTTGAAAGAAATTTGAATAATCAAGAAGTAAATAAAATTCAAGAAAAAATCCGTGAGAAAACAAAACAAGATTTAAATGCGATTTTGCGATAGTATTGCCCAAATTTTTAAATTTTTTAAATAAAAAGTAGATCGTCAGCTTATTTCAATATTAAAAAATTTTTTATTTCTTCGTCTTTAAAAAGCAAAAAAGGAGCTCGGCTCCTTTTGGCTCCTTTTAGAGCGACTTCTTGTTTATAACATCGTAATAGCTTCGCTAAACTTAAACGATACTTCCGGCAGTATCGTAATAAACGATGCTTTATAGCATCGTAATACGCATCGTAATCGCAAACAATAAAAAATAAAAAAGATGAATGGAGGAAAAATTTATTATTAGAAATTACTTACCAATCATCAGAAAGAAATTTATTTTCTATTGAAATAGAAAAGATTCAAGAAAAAATTATTAAAAAATTTGAACAAAAATTAAAAAATTAATCTAAAAATTTTTTTTAAATTGTTCTTGACATTTTTTATTTTTTTGGATATAATAATTTTACCTAAAATAATAATATTGTAATTTAATAAAAAAATTATAATAAAGGTCGATAAAAATATAAAAAATTAACTAACTAATAAAAATTATAAAGATATATATTTGGATTATAACTATTTTACAGATTTTGGCGGGTATTTTTTTCTTGTTGAATGTGGAAACTGACATTCAATTAGGGTTTGGGATTGTGTTGGTGTTGATGGGGCTTGCTAATGTACCAAATGCACTTAAGAAATAAAAAACCGTCACTGACTCGGAGATTCTATGTTTTCTGTCAAAACAAAAAAGCTCAGACTAAGAATTATAAATATTATATAATATAAAAAATTATGGAAACAATGCAAATTATTTTAATCATTGCTTTAGTTGTATTAATTGGTGTTGCTATTTACCTTTTTGGTTTTAAAAGGAAAAAATAAAAATTTATTTATTCTGAAAATTTTGAAATTATTTAAAATACCAGAAATACCCAATAAAAAAGAATAGTATTTATATAATTATATATAATATATTTGCTATATTTTATTGGGTATTTTATTTTATTTATTTAATTTAATAATTTAATTAGTAATTATGATTTATTTATAATATAATTATAATAATTCATATCTAAATAAATTTAGTAATATACTTATAAATAATATTAATAGTAAAAATATGATTGAAGATTTAAAGCAAAATGTCCTTAATATTAAGGACTATCTTTGAAGGTACAATAAAAAAACAACAAAAAAAAATAGAAATCTTAAATAAAAGAAATAGAGATTTTGGTTTATGGAAACAAGATAAAAACCAGGCTATTGCTTTATCTAAAGAAATCTCTTTTTTACAAGAGCAAATTGATAATCTTCAAAGCATTAACAGAGAAAATCAGGATTTAATAGAAATAATTAATTTAATTGAACAAACAAACGATTTTAGTTTAATAAAAGAGATAAAAAAAAGAATAGTCTTAATAGAAGAAAAGATAAGACAACAAAAGAATTTTAATCTTTCTGATGAAAAAAATTTTGTTAAAAGGAATGTTGTTTTATCTATTTATGCTGGAGTTGGTGGTAAAGATGCTGAGGATTGGGTAGCTATCTTATTGCGTATGTATCAAAGATATTGCGAAAAACAAGGATTTGAAAATAAAGTGATTGATATTGTTTTTGGTGAAGGAAGATGTGAAAATAGACAAGGAGTAAAGACAGTAGTTTTAAAAATTAAAAAAAATTATTTAAAAGATAAGCAAAATCAACATCCTTGGCAATGTTTAAAAAATGAAAAAGGGATTCATCGCTTAGTGCGTCAATCTCCTTTTTCTAGTCAAAATTTAAGACATACTTCTTTTGCTCAAGTAGAAATTATTCCTGATATGGCTGAAGAAGCTCGGAGAAAAATTAAAATTATTCCTAATGATATTAAAATAGATGTTTTTTGTTCATCTGGTCCTGGTGGCCAAAATGTTAATAAAAGAGAGACAGCTGTTCGTCTTACTCATCTACCAACTAATTTAAAAGTTGTTTGTCAATCTGAGAGAACTCAATTATTAAATAAAAAACAGGCAATGGATATTCTTTATTCAAAACTTTATCAAGTTTACCAACAACAAGAAAAAGAAAATATAAAAAAGATGAAAAATAATAAGACTTTTGTTCATTGGGGGAGTCAAATTAGATCTTATGTTATGCACCCCTATCAAATAGTTAAAGATCATCGGTATAATTTAGAAACAACAAGAATTAATGATGTCTTAAACGGAGATTTATCATTAATACAGAAATAAATTAAAATTAAAATACAAATATCAAAATGCAAAATGCAAAACAGAAATCACAAATCCAAAATCACAAAT
>CAYUUM010000024.1:0-5029 GCA_964447915.1 uncultured Candidatus Saccharibacteria bacterium
ATTTAACAGGGTGAATTGAAAATAACTCTCATAGAGAGAGTCATCTTTGACGACAAGGAAAATTGTTTGTTGTTTCAAGTTTCAAGTTTCAAGTTTCAAGTTTCAAGTTTCAGATTAATATTTTGATTTATTGTTCATTGCTCATTGTTTATTGTTTATTATTACTTTTCTTTCAATTTGACTATTCTCTCTCTTATCTCTTTGATTTTTTTTATCAGAAGGAATATTTTTTTTAGAGTCAATATTATAGGTTTTTAAAAAATTAATTGGGACATCTTTTAATTTTTCCTATTTCTGCTTTTTTATTACCTTTATTATTAAAATTACCATCAACTTTATTATCAAATGAATCTCCTAAATGTTCTTCAAATTCTTTAAACAACATAAGAATTTTATTTAAAAAATTTTAATTTTTATTATATATTATATTGTATCATATTTATTAGATTTATTAAAATTTTAAATCCATTTATCTAAATAATGTTATTAATCTGACCTGTTTTATTTAATTTGACAGATTAGATAAAATATGTTATTATTTTTTAGTATCAAAGAAAACAAGATAAACATTATTTATTTATTTGACAAAAAATAATAATTTTGGTTGTATTTTAAAATTTACTATAATACTTTTTAATAAACTGTTAAATCTACAAAAAACAACTATGTTGTATTAAAATCTTTATTATATCTAATAAAGTTTTTTTCTTTAATAAAAAAAATCTTTTAAAATTTTTTACTACAAAACGAATAAATATGATAAAAAAACTTCAAATTTCTACAAAAAATACTAAAAAAAAAGATAAAAAAACACAAGAAAATTTAAAAAAAATAAAAACACTCGAAACAAAATTGAAAAAGATTGAAAAAAAATTAGCAACAACTTCAGAAAATTGTAAAAAATACTTAAATTTTTGGAAAAAAGCTGAAGCAAATTTAATTAATTATAAAAAATTAGAACAAACAAAAATCAACGAGTTTTTAAAACGCAACACAGAAACAATTATCTCTGATTTATTACCTATTCTTAATAATTTTCAAAGAGCAATTCAATTTATTCCTAAACAAAAACAAAAAGACAATTATATTCAAGGATTGCTTTATATTGAAAAAGAGTTAAAATCCATTTTAAAGCAATATGGTTTAAAGAAAATAGAAATAAAAGATAAATTTGATCCTAATTTTCATGAAATTATAAAAGATCCTGGAGAAAAAAACATTAAATTAAATAAAAACTACAAAATCAAAGAAGTAGAAAGTGGATATATATTAAATAATAAGGTAATTAAAACAACTAAAATTAAAATTATCAACACCTCTAATGATTAAACTTTTTATCAATCAGAATAATAAACTTAATAAATATGTTAATATATATATAATATAATATATTTTTAAATTATGTCAAAAATTTTAGGAATTGATTTAGGAACAACTAACTCAGTTATGAGCATTATCCAAGCTGGCGAACCAGTAATAGTAGAAAACAAAGAAGGGGCCAGAACAACCCCCTCTGTAGTGGCTATAACTAAAACAAAAGAAAAATTAACAGGTATCATTGCAAAAAGACAATCTATCACTAATGCCGCAAATACTATATTCTCTATGAAAAGATTTATTGGCAGACAATTTGATGATCCAGAAATTCAAAAAATTAAAAAGACTTTGCCTTATCAACTTAGAAAAGATTCAAATGGCGAAATAGAGATAAAAATGGAAGAAAGGTGGTATAAAACTGCAGAAATTTCTGCTATGATTCTTCAAAAATTAAAGACAGATGCTGAAGCTAAAATAGGAGAAAAAATCTTTGACGCAATCATTACCTGTCCAGCTTATTTTAATGATGCTCAACGAAAAAATACCAAAATTGCCGGTGAAATTGCTGGATTTAATGTAAGACGAATCATTAATGAACCTACAGCTGCTGCTTTAGCTTATGGATTAAATAAGAAAAAAGATGAAAAAATTATGGTTTTTGATTTTGGAGGAGGAACTTTTGATATTTCAATTTTAGATATTAGTCAAGACACAATTGAAGTAAAAGGCATTGGAGGAGACACTACTTTAGGTGGAGACGATTTTGACCAGGAAATTATTAATTGGATTTTAAAAAAATTCAAACAGGATCAAGGAATTGATTTATCTAAAGATACTTTAGCATTACAAAGAATTAAAGAAGTAAGTGAAAAAGCTAAAATAGAATTGTCTAACACATTGGAAACAGAAATCAACTTGCCTTTTGTCACTTCTGGAAGCGATGGTCCTTTACATCTTAGTTATAAGCTTACTCGAGCACAATTAGAAATCTTAACTGATAAGTATATTAAAAAAGCAATTGAAATAACAAAAAAAGTTATTAAAAAAATAGATTTGAAAATGGAAGATATCAATGAAATAGTATTAGTAGGAGGACAAACAAGAATGCCTAAAATACAGGAGGAAATTCAAAAAATCTTTAAAAACAAAAAACTTAATAAGACTATTAATCCTGACGAAGTAGTGGCTATTGGAGCAGCTATTCAAGCTGGAATCATGCAAGGAGATGTTCGTGATGTCTTGTTGTTAGATGTCACTCCTCTTTCTTTGGGAATTGAAACATTAGGAGGAGTTAATACAACTTTAATTCCTCATGATACCACTATCCCTGTTTCTAAAACTCAAATCTTTTCTACAGCTGCAGACAATCAACCATCAGTTGAGATTCATGTTTTACAAGGGGAAAGGCCTTTGGCTAAAGATAATAAAACTTTAGGTCGTTTTATGCTAACTAATATTCCGCCAGCACCACGTGGCATTCCTCAAATTGAAGTTTCCTTTGATATTGATGCTAATGGCATCTTAAATGTCTCTGCAAAAGACAAAGCTACTGGGAGGCAAGAATCTATTAAAATAGAAAGCTCTGGTGGTTTGTCTAAAGAAGAAATAGAGGAAATCAAAAAAAATGTTCAAGAACATGCTGAAGAAGATAAAAAAAAGCAAGAAATAATTGAAGCTAAAAACATAGCTGAAAGCTTAATTTATACTACTGAACAAGCTTTAAAAAATCTAAAAGATAAAATCAGCAAAGAAGAAGAAAAAGAAATCAATGAGAAAATAAAAGAATTAACAGAAATAAAAAATAAAGACAAAGTAATTTTAGAAGAAATAAAAAGTAAAACAAAAGAGCTTTCTGAAATCATGCAAAAGATAACAACAAAAGCTTATCAAGAAACTCAAAAAAAAGATAAAGACGAACAAGTAAAGAACGAGCCGCGTAATGAAGAAAAACAAGATAAAGAAAAACAAAACAATAAAGAATAAATATTTAAGCTTAATCTTTTTAAAAAAATACAAAGTAAGTTTTATTTTAAATAAGTTCTATTATGATTGATTATTACAAAATTTTAGGAGTAGCAAAAAATGCTTCAATAGAAGAAATTAAAAAAGCTTTTTATAAGCTAGCTCATAAATATCATCCAGATAAAGGAGGTGATGAAAAAAAATTCAAAGAAATAAATCAAGCTTATCAAATTTTATCTAATAAGGAAAAAAGAGCTCAATATGATAAGTATGGTCAAGTATTTGAAGGAGCACAACATAAAGGATTTCAACAAGCAGGTTTTAATTTTTCTAATTTTGATTTTTCTTCTCAACAAGAAGGCATGGAAGGATTGGAAGATATTTTAGAAAATATTTTTGGATTTAACTTTAGAGAAAAAGCATCGAGAAAAGACACTAAAACAGGACAAGACATACTAATTAAAGTAAATATGAATTTAAAAGAGGTTTTTAAAGATCAAAAAAAAGAAATTGCTTTAAATAAATATGTTCTTTGTCTCCGTTGTAAAGGAAGCGGGGGAGAGCCAAATACAAAAATAAAGGAATGTTTTGCTTGTCGAGGAACAGGAATTGTTCAAGAAATGAAAAAAAGCTTTTTCGGAATCTTTACTAAACGCAGTATATGCCCAGAGTGTAAAGGTGAAGGAAATACTCCAGAAAAATTATGTAATGTTTGTCAAGGACAAGGAAGAGTTAAAGCAAAAACTATTGCCAAATTTACAATTCCTAAGGGAATAGATTCTGGCCAAATAATTAAAATAAAGGGACTTGGAGATGCAGGAAAAAGAGGAGGGAAAGCAGGAGATCTCCATGTCAAAGTAGTTCTTAATCCTGATTTATCTTTTATAAGAAAAGGAGATGACCTTTATCATCAAGTAAATATCTCTTTTTCCCAAGCTGCATTGGGAGATAAAATAAAAATTAAAACTTTAGATGATGATGAAATTATTATAAAAATACCAGCAGGCATACAAGTAGGAAAGACTTTTATTATCCCTAAAAAAGGCGTTCCTCATTTTTTTAATTTTGGAAGAGGAAATCTCTATATTAAGATTAATATTCAAGTACCACAAAAAATTTCTAAAAATCAAAAAAAAGCTTTAGAAGAATTAAAAAAACAAGGATTGTAAAAAAACGTAAAGCTAAAACAAAAAAATATAATCAAAATTTAAAAAATTTTTGTTTTAAATTTTAATTATTATTCTTTTACTCTATACTTTACGTTTTTTTTGATATGTTAGCTAAAAAATATAGATTATTAAAAAAAAAAGATTTTGAAAATGTCTTTGAAAAAGGAAAATTTATTAATGATAAATTTTTATACTTTAAAATAATCCAAAATAATCAAGAAAATAGTCGTTTTGGCATTATAGTAAGCAAGAAAATAACTAAAAAAGCAGTCAATAGAAACAAAATTAAAAAAAGGATTAGAAGTATTATTAAAAAAAACATACCATTTATTAAAAAAGGGATTGACTTAATAATTATCCCTAAAAAAGAAATTAACGAAAAAAGCTTTATTCAAATTCAAGAAAGCATTAGTCAATTATTAATAAAAGCAAAAATAATGACAATAAATAATAAATAATAAACAATAGATAATAAACAATATCCAATTACCAATTACCAATAAAGTGTCTAATTTTTAAACATCTTTAAAATCAAAATGCAAAATGCAAAGAGCAAAATGAAAAAGAAAAATGCAAAAAGA
>CAYUUM010000025.1:0-2923 GCA_964447915.1 uncultured Candidatus Saccharibacteria bacterium
TTACGCATTGTAATAAACAATGTTTGCAACATCATAAAGAGAATCGTCTTCGTTGACAAGAAAAATTGGAAATTGCTTTTATTGTTTTTTTGTTGTTTTATTATTCCTCTATTCTTAATCGTTCTTCAATTTGTCGTTTTTTTCTCTCTTTTTCTATCCTTTTTCTTTCTTTTTTTTCTAATTCCTTTATTACCTTCTCTATCTCTTTCCTCCCTTGTTGTTCTTGTTTTTCTTCACCTTTCTTTCTTCTTATCTCTTCCAATTCTTTATACTTTTGCTCTGCTTTTTCTTGAGCTTGTTTTTTTTGTCTCTCTTTAAATTCAACAGCCAGAGCTTTTTGTATTGTAGTAGCTGTTTTTACTTGCTCTTTTAATTGAATTTCATCTTGTTGTTCTTGCGCTTTGATCTTTCTTAATTCTTTTTTTTGGTCCTTTTGTACTTTTACATCTTGCTTTTTTATTTTTGCCATCTCTCTTTGAGAATGTTTCATGCTTTTTTTTCGTTGAGTCCACATTTTTAAACGCTCTTCAATTTGTTGTCTTTTTTGCTCATCCTCTACCCTCTTTTTTCCTATCTCCTCCAATTCTTTATATGTCTGTTCTAGTTTTGCTTGAACTTCTTGTTTCTGTTTTTGTTTAGATTCGGCAGCAAGAGCTTTTTGTATTGCAGCAGCTATCATCATCTGTTTTTTTATTTGAATTTTATCTTGTTGTTTCTGTTCTTTATCTAATTCTAATAACTGTTTCCAAGCTTTTTCTGTTTTTCGGCTTACTTCTTTTACTGCTATTCCAAGATTAATTTGATTAGATAAAGTTGTAAGGGCTCCGTCTTTCACAACCTGATACAACCGCTCCTTTTCCTTTTGTTTTTGTTTTGATATTACTCTAACGCTACGAACTTCTGTTTTATCTCGTTTCCAAAAATAGTTTTTTTGAATAAATATAAATGAAAATAAATTTTTAAGATATATTTCTAATGGTATTCCATTGATTTTAATAAAAATAAAAGTAAAGGCTAAAGCAAAAATTAAAATAGAAACTAATATAAAAAGAGGAAAAATTACTGTGTGATATAAAATAAGAGCAATTGCAAAACAAACAGTTAATATAATAAATTCTTTAAAGCCAAAAGGTCCAATAATCTTTAATTTATGTTCAATTTGTGGAACAAAATATTCCATAATTACAATAAAATAAGATAAAAAAATAGATTTTTTAAAACAACAAAATTTTCTTATATTTTAATTCTATACATTAAAGCTTCTGTTAGATGTTTAAATAAAATATTATCTGATGAATCTAAATCAGCGATGGTGCGACTTACTTTTAAAACTCGATGATAGCCACGAGCTGAGAGCTTGCCAGAATCAACATATTTTTTTAAAATTAAATTAGATTTATCATCTATCTGACAATATTTTTTAATTTTAGGAATACTCATTTGACTATTAAGAAAATCTACTTCAGTAAAATTACTATAAAAAGAATCTTGCTTTTGGCAGAGGGCTTGTCGTTTTACAACAAGATCCTTTTGTTGACGGCTTGCTGAAATCTTACGTTGCATCTGAATTTCTCTAGCCTTTTTAACTCTATCGCGAATGATAGATGATCTCTCTTCTAGATTTTTATCTGCCAATTTAGCATATTTAACCTTGCCAACTTCAATAAAAATATCTATCCTATCCATTAAAGGACCAGAAAGTTTCCTCTGATATTTATTAATTTGCGATGAAGAACATTGACACTCTTTTTCTGGATCATTTAAAAACCCACAGGGACAAGGATTAGCAGCCAAAACTAAAATAAAAGAACAAGGTAGGGACAAACTATATTTAGTTCTTAAAATAGTAATTTTCCCTTCTTCAACTGGTTGACGCAAACTTTCCAAAACATCACGATGAAATTCTGGAAATTCATCTAAAAATAAAATGCCTCGATGGGCCATTGTAATCTCTCCTGGTCGAAAAATAGTTCCCCCTCCAAGCAAACTCATTTTTGAACTAGTATGATGAGGTGATCTAAAAGGAGGATCTATAATTAATGGATTATTAGTAGACAAAAGTCCAGCTAGACTATATATCTTAGTCACTTCTAATGCTTCTTTGAAAAAAAGCTCAGGTAAAATCGATGAAATAGCTTTTGCTAAGATTGTTTTACCACTCCCAGGAGGGCCAAACATTAAAATATTATGCCCTCCTGCTGCAGCTATTTCCAAAGCTCTCTTGGCAAACTGATGTCCTTTAATATAGCAAAAATCCATAAGTTGCATCTTTCTACTTAATAGAGAAATTTGAGTCTTTTGTTCTAATAAATTTTTATCTTCAATATCAAAAATAAAAGGATTCTTTCTCCCTTCTAAATAATCAACTAATTGATTAATATTTTCTACTCCTATAATTTTTATTTTGTTATTTTTATCAGTTTCTGTAATATTTATCAAGCTAGCTTCAAGACTATTCTCTTTTGGTAAAATAAGCTCTTTAAATCCTTGTTCTTTAGCTAAAAGAGCCATAGACAATATTCCTTTAACTGATTTGATTTTACCATCCAAAGATAATTCCCCAATGAAAAACTTATTTTCTGGATCAAATTTTATTTGCTTGGTCTCTAATAAAAAATTTAAAGCAATAGCTAAATCATAATGGCTTCCTTGTTTTTCCAAATCTGCCGGCGCTAAATTTATAATAACCTTAAAAGAACCACCTATAGGAGATTTAAATTTACTGCTTTTTAAAGCAGCGCAAACTCTTTGTTTTGATTCTTGAACTGATTTGTTAGGTAATCCAACAATATTAAAAGAACGAAGCCCATAGGAAACAGCAATTTCTACTTCAATAATTTGACTTTCAAGCCCAACATTAGCAATAGAATAAATTTTAGAAGGCATAATAAAAATTCAAAATGCAAAACGCAAAAATCAAAAT
>CAYUUM010000025.1:3023-4775 GCA_964447915.1 uncultured Candidatus Saccharibacteria bacterium
ATAAATTTTAGAAGGCATAATAAAAATTCAAAATGCAAAACGCAAAAATCAAAATGAAAAATAAAAATTCAAAATTATAAATAACAAACAAATTCAAAATTCTAATATCTAAATTCAAAACATTTTAATCTAATTTTCAATTTTTCTTGTCAACGAAGACGACTTTCTATATTTATATAGAGTTATTTCGAATTTCGAATCAATTTTAAATGAATGAATTTTAAATAAAAAATAATATTAAAAAATAATTGTTTTAAAATCAAGTCATTAGAATTTCAATCAAAATGCTCTCATAGAGAGAGTCGCTTTTAGCGACAGTAAAATTCAAAATTATTTTACATTTTTTTAATTTATAATAGATTATAATAGAAACTTTTTTACCTTTACCTTATTAAAAAAATCTTGTTTTCTTAATAATCCTTGCTTTGCCCCCCAATATTGAATACAAGAATAAGAATTAGCTATTCCTAATTGAATAGCCTTAATAATATCCCTATCTCTCATAATTAAAGATTGTTTTTCTGTAATAAAGCTACTCATAAAACCTGAGCAAAAAGCATCTCCTGCGCCTGTTAAATCAATAATTTTCCTCTTTGGCAATCTTAATGCTTTGGCTTGATAAATATATTTTTGATCAAAAACAGATACTCCTTTTTTCCCTTGAGTAATTACTATAATACCTTGGGCTATATTTTTTAATTTTTGAAAAATCTGTTTTTCAGTTTTAAGATTAATATTGCCATAAAATCTACTAATTAACAAACAAGCTTCTTCTTGATTTAAAATTAAAACATCAATTTTCTTTAAAAGACAAGATAGAATCTGTAAAGGTAAAAGAATTTGTGAATTTCCCAAGTTTGCCGCTATTAGTATTTTATTTTTTTTAGCAAAATTTATTAAATCTTTAAAAATAATTATTAGTTTTCCAGATAAGGGAGCTAAATAAAACCACTTGGTCTTTAATCTATTCCAAGAGATATCTTTTTTAGATAAAAGCTCTGATGCCCCTCTATAAACTAAAATCGTTCTATCTTTTTTAGGATCTCCAAATATAATAGAAATATTTGTTTTTTTTTGTTTTTTTTTGAAAACAAAAGGAACAATTCCAAAACTCTTTAATTCTCTAATAATAAAATCTTTTTCAAAAATTAAAGTTTCGCCAATTGTTCCATAATAGAGGACTTTTAGTTCTTGTTTAGCAAATCCCACAGCCGTGTTTGTTCCTCCTCCTCCGGTTTTAAATACAAAATCACTTATATCAATTTTTATCCCTAAAGGCAAACAAAAAGTTTCTTTAGTAACAAAAGGTCCTTGTTTTTTCACAATAAAATCCTCTGCTGTTTTTCCTTGATAAAAATTATCATATAACACGAAAATATCCCAAGTAGCTGAACCAAAAACAATAACATCAAACATATTTTTTACCTACATCTACTTTAAAAAAGTAAAATGTAAAATAGGCCTTTGAGCTTACACGCTAATATTAAAACTAATAAGAATACCTTCAATAACAATTTAAAATACAAGATAAATTTTAAAAAATAAAAAAATATTTAGATCCTTTATAATTTTAAGACTATCTAATTCTATTGTTTACGATTACAATGCGATTACGATACGTAGTATCGTTTAAGTGTAAAGTATACCAGCATTGTTTAAGTGTTTAAATTCAACAGAGCTGTTACGATGTTGTAAGTATCGTTTATTACGATGCTGTAATTACGATGTTGTCAAACATCGTTTATTACGATG
>CAYUUM010000026.1:0-4701 GCA_964447915.1 uncultured Candidatus Saccharibacteria bacterium
CTTTTGAATTTATTTATGATTTGTAATTTGTGATTTATTCTTTCTGAATTTTTTTCATTTTGTTCATTTGAATTTTGGTCATTTGGATTTGTTTCGGATTTAGATATTAGAATTTAGGATTTAAAATTATGAATTTAAAATTGTTTATAGCAACTGCTAAACAAATAGCTGAAGAAAAAAAGATTTGCTTTGAGGAAGTGATAGAGATTATAAAAAGGGCAATGGTTTCTGCTTATTGTAAAGATTCTGGTCGGAAAGGACAAAGTATAAAAGCTGAAATTAATTTAGAAACAGGAGATGTAAAATTTTGGCAAGAAAAATTAGTTGTAGATGAGTCTATATGTGATATTCAAAAAAAAGATGTTAAGAAAATTAATGGTTCAAAAAAAAATTTAGATGAAAAAATTATTTTTGATCCTGAAAAGCATATTTTATTAGAACAAGCAGTTAAAATTAAACCTGATATTAAACTTCAAGGAATTCTTAAAATTCAACTTCCGGTTTATGAAAATTGTAGTCGTATCGCAGCTCAAATAGCCAGACAAGTTCTTTTGCAAGAAATTAGAAAGATAGAAAAAGAAAATATTTTTCAAAAATATATTAAAAAACAAGGAGAAATAATGACAGGAATTGTGGAAAGAATAAGCCATTCAACTGTTTTTGTTAATATTGAATCAGTAACTGCTTTTTTATTAAAACAAGAGCAGATTCCTGGTGAATTTTATAGGGTAGGTCAAAGATTAAAGTTTTTAATTCTAAGAGTTGAAAAAGATAATAAAGAAGTTTCAGTTTTTTTATCTAGAGTCCATCCTGATTTTATTCTCAAACTATTTTTTTTAGAGATTCCTGAAATTAGGTTAGGTCAAGTAGAAATTAAAGGTATTGTAAGAGAAGCTGGTTTTCGCTCAAAAATTGCTGTGTGTTCTTCCTTTCAAAATATTGACCCTATTGGCACCTTAGTAGGTTTAAAAGGAAATAGAATAGGGGCCATTATACAAGAAATAGGGAAAGAAAAAATTGATATTATGCTTTGGACAGAAGACCAGGAACAATTAATTTGCAATGCTTTATCACCAGCTAAGATTTTATCAGTTGAAATTAGTGAAAGAAAGGCTTTAGTTTCTGTTTCTGCAGATCAAATGTCTTTAGCTATTGGTAAACAAGGACAAAATGTTAGATTAGCTTCAAAAATAACAGGCTATGATATTAATATTAAAGAAATAGAACAAAATACTAATCATCAAAAAACGATTGATAAAGAAATTGTTTCTGATAAAGAAAACACTAAGGAATTAAAAAAACAACAAACAACAAACAACAAGCAACAAGCAACAAGCAATGAACAAGAAACAATAGCATAAAGTCAAAAGTCAAAATTCAAAAGTCAAAACCACAGTTCAAAAAATAAAACCTGAAACTTAAAACTTGAAACATGAAACATGAAACTTGAAATATAAAAAAAATTAAATTACAAATTCAAAACATTTTTTTAATTTTTAATTTTGAATTTTGAATTTGTGATTTATTCTTTCTGAATTTTTTTTCATTTTGTTCATTTGAATTTTGGTCATTTGGATTTGTTTCGGATTTAGATATTAGAATTTAGGATTTTTTATATGAATAAATGTTAAATACTTTATTTGACATAAAATAAAAATTAGTTTATAATAAATTAAATTAAAGAAATCTTGTAATTTGTATTATTTCACAAAAAATATAATTAAATTTAATTATGTATTATGAATAAAATTATTACTGGGCTTGACATTGGCACTAGTCAAGTAAAAACCGTAGTTTTAATAAAAAGACATAAAACTTCTTTGCCAGAAGTTTTAGGTGTTGGGATTTCTCCTTGTCTTGGTATTAGAAAAGGAGTAGTTGTTGATTTTGACAAACTCTCTAAAAGTATTAAAGAGTCTTTGCTGATGGCTGAAAGAACAAGTGGTCAAAAAATAAAAAAAGCATTTGTTAATCTTAAAGGAAAAGATGTTTTTCAAGGTCTTTCTTATGGAGTAACAGTTATTTCTGCTAAAAATGAAAAAGTGTCTCAATCAGATATAAGAAAAGTTAATAAACAAGCCTTAAATTCTTTTTCTTTACCTGCTAATAAAGAAATTGTTCATGTTTTTCCCAAAGAATATATTATTGATAAAGACACTGTTGTTGACAACCCTTTAGGGTTGAAGGGATTAAAATTAGAAGTTAATTTAACTATTTTAGGAGCTGATAGTTATCATATTAGACAATTAACCAGAGCTGTTAATAAAGCTGGTATTAAAATTGATTCTTTTATATTTTCTTTTTTATCTTGTGCTAAAACTTGTTTATTTGATAAGGAAACAGAAGCTGGTGTGGTTTTATTAGATATTGGAGCTGATACTTCTGATTTGGCTATTTTTAAAGATAATAATCTTTTATATAGCGCTACTCTTCCGGTAGGTGATAGCTATATTACTAACGATATAGCAATTGGTTTAAAAATAGATCCTGATTTAGCAGAGAAAGTAAAAATAAAATATGATTATATTTTATCCCAGCAAAAAAAATTAACAGGGATAATTAATCTTTCCAAAGATTTTAATGTTTCTTTAAGTTTTTCAGAAAAAATATTAGCTGAAATTATAAGAGCTAGAGTTTTAGAGATCTTTAGTTTTACCCAACAAGAACTTAAAAAGTTTTCTAAAGAGGAAATTTTTTCCTCTGGTTTTGTTATAACTGGTGGAGGAGCTAAACTTAAAGGTATCCTTAATATAGCTAAGAAACAATTAAATATGAATGTTAGGATTGGAGATTTAAGCAATGTTAAAAGTTTTATCTCAGACCCTTGTCTATCAGCTGCTTGTGGTTTGGGTTTGTGGGGATTTGAGATAGAAAAGAAGAGAGAACAAGGAATTCTTTCCAGAGATGTCAGAGATGTTAAAGATCAGGTAGAAGAAAAAATTAAAAAAGTGACTAAGGGCTTTTCTAAAGATGTTGATTTTAATTCATTAAAGCAGAAATTATTTAAGAAAAGAAAATTTAATTGATTTTTTTGAAAGATAAAACATACAAAACATACTTTGTTTTTTTCGAAAAATAATGTAATTACCCTTATTTTTATAAATAAAGTTTACAAAAACTATTTATAATTTTTTATAATTTATTTATATTTTTATTTTATATGATTAAAAAAATACTATCAAAATCTAAAAAAAATAATTCAGAATTTAATAATTTAGCCAAAATTAAAGTTATTGGAGTTGGCGGCAGTGGCGGCAACTCTATTACTAGAATGATGGAAGTAAGTTTGAGAGATATTGAATTGATTAGTATGAATACTGATAGACAGGATCTTGCTCAAGTTAAAGCACATATTAAAATTGAAATAGGAGAGACAGCAACAAAGGGATTAGGAGCTGGTATGGATGTTAGTTTGGGTCGACAGGCAGGGGAAGAAGACAAGGAAGAAATTTATAATGTTTTAAAAGGAGCTGATTTGGTTTTTATTGTTTGTGGTATGGGAGGTGGTACTGGAACAGGCGCTACCCCAGTTATCGCTCAAATTGCCAAGCAAGAATTAGGAATTTTAACTGTTGGAATAGTGACAAAACCTTTTACTTTTGAAGGAACACAAAGAGCTCAAATTGCTGAAAAGGGCATTGCAGAAGTAAAAGATAAAGTTGATGCTTTAATTACTATTTCCAATGATAGATTATTAGATATAATTGAAAAAAAAGAATCTTTAAAAAATGCTTTTTGGTATTGCGATGATATTCTTAGACAAGCAGTTCAAGGAATTTCTGATTTAATTGTTCTACCTGGCATTGTTAATGTTGATTTTGCTGATGTTAAAACTATTATGAAAGATGCAGGCACTGCTTTAATGGGAGTTGGGAAAGCTGAAGGAGAAGACAGAGCTATTCAGGCTGCTAAAAAAGCAGTTAACTCTCCATTGCTTGACCTTTCTATTGAAGGAGCTCGAGGTGTTTTATTTAATGTTAGTGGGAAAGATGATATGACTTTAGAAGAAGTTAATAGTGTTGCCAAAGTAATTAATGAATCAGTTGGAATGCATGCTAAGGTTATTTTTGGTGCGGTAGAAGACGATATGTTAAAGGATGGAGAGATGAAAGTGACTGTTATTGCAACTGGTTTTGAAGAGAAATTTCAATATAATGAAAATAAATTTTTAATGGAAGTTAGTGATAAACGAGGAGAAGTTGGTTTAGAATTTTCAACTCTAGACAAAGTTGTCAAGGAAGAAAAAGATAGAATAAGAGTAGAGGGATATGAATATAAAAAAGACGAAGAAGATCTAAATATTCCAACTTTCATTAGAAAAAAAGCTAAAGATTAACATTCTTTTTTGGGTAAAATGATACTATCAAAGATTAAATAAGAAATAAGATCTATTTTTGTCTCTCAAGAGCAGAAAATGGTCTTATTTTTTTTATAAAAATCATTTAAGATTATATTATTAAATAATTTTTTTAAGCTTATTTTATTTTTTTGTGATTATATTATAAAATAAATAGGATATGAGATATAAATAATTTTTTATGAATAAGAATTGTGTTGATAAGGTAAAAAAAAGAGATGGTAGAATTGTTGACTTTGATTTTTCGCGGATTGAAAAAAGTATTTTCAAAGCAATAACTGCTACTGGACAGGGAGATGGAAGGAAATCTAAGAAAATTGTTAATAGAGTAGTTCAGATTTTAA
>CAYUUM010000027.1:0-4618 GCA_964447915.1 uncultured Candidatus Saccharibacteria bacterium
TTTTTATTTGGAGAGCCACTTTAAACATTATAATATTACCACGGATTATTGTAAGAGTCAAATAAAAAATAAAGCGACAATGCATAGCATTGTTTGAGTCTAGCAAAGCTGGACGCCCGACAATGCAAAACAAGAGTAAATGACAAGTCATTTATCTCTTGTTATTGTTTTTTATTTTTTTAACTTGACAAATATCTGTTTTTATGATAGTATTAAATTAACCAAATTTAAGAGCTCTAAGAATAATCTAGTCGAGTTTTGTTTTTTAGCATCTTAGATTTGTATTTATTTATTTTATAAGAAAAAATAAATTTAATAAGTATTTATAAAAAATATTTTTTTAAAAAAAATGGAAACAGGAATAATCGCAAGATTAATTAACCGAGGTTTTGGATTTATTTCTCGAGAAGGAGAAGAAAAAGATCTTTTTTTTCATTCAAACGAGTTAAAAAATGTTCAATTCAATGAACTTCGAGAAGGCGATAAAGTCACTTTTGAAGTAGAACAAGGACAAAAAGGACTTAATGCTGTGGGTATTAATCGAGTCGAATAAACAATAATTAAAAACAGCCCTGAAAATCAGGGCTGTTTTTGTTTTGGTTTATTTTTTATGAAGAAGAAACAAGTTCTTCTTAATGTCTTAAAATATAAGAGATTGCAATAGCTAAAGCATCAATTGAGTCATCTTGTTTTGGGATTTTATTTTTTAAAAAAATTTTTTCTATAAATATTTTCATTTGCTTTTTTGTTGCTTTTCCATTTTTGGTAATCATAAATTTAACTTCTGATGGAGTAAATTCATAAATAGGAATTTTTAATCTACTTGTTGCAAGAATGATTATTCCAGTTGCCTGACTAACAACAATCAATGTTCTTTGGTTTTTGCAAAAAAAGATTCTCTCTAAGCTTAACACTTCTGGTTGGTATGTTTTTAATAGATTGGTTATTTTTTTATGAATAATTTGAAATCTTTTTCCAGAAGATAAGTCATTATTGGTCACAATCGTTCCACAGGTTAAATATTTAATAAATCTAAATACGTTATCTATATTAACTTTAATTTGTTTAGGATTGTTATACTCGATAACACCGTAGCCAATAGTAGCTATCCCAGGATCAATGCCAACAATAATCATAATTTATTTTCCAGCTACTCTTTTTACTTCTTCAAGAGTAGTTAGGTTTTGAAAAATTTTAATTAAACCATTTTGATACATAGTAATCATTCCTTTTTGTTCTATTAAATTTCTTAAATCAAAAATAGAAGGTGAACTTAGAATAAAACTTTCTAATTCGTCATCTATAACAAATGCTTCATAAATACCAATTCGTCCTTTATAGCCAGTGAAATTGCAATCTTCACATCTTTGAGAAACCAGTATTTTTGTTTGATTAAGATCTATGTTGAGAGAAGATAAGCTTTGTTTTGATAATATTAATTGTTGCAATTTATCTCTTTCTGCTAATAATTCAGAAGGAATAGATTGCCATTTAGCGCATTTTTGACAGATTTTTCTCACTAATCTTTGAGCAATAATCATATTAATAGCTGGACTGATTGAAGCAGATTTAGCTCCTAAATCCATTAATCTTGTTATTGCTCCAGCAGCATCATTAGTATGTAGGGTGGAAAAAACTAAATGTCCAGTAAGAGCTGCCTGAAGAGCAATTTCAACTGTTTCTAAATCTCTTATTTCACCAACTAAGATTACATCTGGATCTTGTCTAACAATCGCCCTTAACCCTTTAGCAAAAGTATAATCTCTTCCAGGCATAACTTGTGTTTGGGAAATTCCTTTAAGACGATATTCAATTGGATCTTCAATTGTAATAATTTTTAATTCTGGTTTTTGCAATTCCTTTAAAAAAGCATATAAGGTAGTGGTTTTTCCTGATCCAGTAGGGCCAGTTATTAAAATCATGCCATTTGGACGAGAAATTTCTTTTTTAAAAAATTTTTCTAAATAGTCATCTAATCCTAATTGGCTCATTTCCAGTAAATTTAGAGGATCAAGAATTCTTAAGACAATATCTTCTCCATGTTCAGCTGGTAAAAAAGATGCTCTGATTTCTGTTAATCTTTCCCCAAAATTAATAGAAAAACTTCCGTCTTGGGCACGATCAGTAATATTTAATTTTACTCGAGATAAAAGCTTTAACCTAGAAGTAATTTTTTTATATATTATATTTTCAAAGACAATAACATCTTGCAACATACCATCAACTCTAAATCTGAGCAAAGCATTATCTTTTTGAGATTCAATGTGAATATCAGAGGATCTAAAATGAACAGCTCCAATTAAAATATTAGCTAATAATTCTGTTGTTTCTTTGTCTAACAAAGATTCTAAAGCTGTTTTAAATTCAGAAAAGTTTTTAAAGCTTTTTAAACTTTTAGATATTTGTTCTTCATCAATGTTAAATTGTCTTGTAATTTGATCAGGTGACATATATAAAAAAATTTAAAATGTAAATAATAAATCTTCAAACGTGAAACTTGAAACTTGAAACATGAAATTTAAAATAATTTTCAATTTTCCTTGTCAACGAAGACGACTCTCTATTTTATAGAGTTATTTTTAATTTTGATTGAAATTCTAATGATTTAATTTTGAAACAATTATTTTTTGTTATGCGATGTAAATCAGGAATTTTCTTGTTGAATTTCTTTTTCAATGTAATCTACAATTTGATTAAATTGTTTTTGTCCTTGTTCTTGACTAGATTCAATGGGGTCTTGATCAATAATACCTTTATAAGGTTTTTTTATTATTAATCCAACTAGACCTGGTTTGCTGTAATCTATTTTTTTTCCATTGTTTTCTTCAAAAAAACTTGATTCTAATGACTCTAATGACATTATTAATATAATATTAAATATATAAATATTATAAATATATTTATTAAAATTTAAATTAAATTTAAATTTTGAATTGATTTGTAATTTGATATTTGTAAATTGGCATTTGAATTATTTTGTATTTTATTTTTATGTCTTATATGTTATCATATAAGTATAATAAAATCAAAAAAATTTTTTATGAAAAAATTTTTTTTATTACTTAATGCAGAACAAACAAAAAAAATTGCTGTAAGGATAATTAAGAAGGTTACTGAAACAAAAAATAGAGAAATAAAATCTATTTTGATTGGTTTAAAAGGAGATTTAGGCAGTGGCAAAACAACTTTTGTTCAGGGATTAGCTAAAGAATTGGGAATAAAAGAGAAAATTACTAGCCCTACTTTTACTATTATCAAAAAATATAGAATTTTAAATCAAAAATATCAGCAATATAAATATCTTTATCATATTGATTGTTATCGGATAGAAGATGGTAAAGAAATTTTATGTTTAGGTTTAAATAAAATTATTAATTCTTCCAATATCATTGTTGTTGAATGGCCAGAAAAAATTAAACAAGCGTTACCCTTTAATATTGTTTTGATAGAATTTGTTGATACATTAAAATATATGAGATTCTCAAAAAATCTTAGAAAGATAATTTTAAATTTTTTTTAAAATAAAGCTTTAAGTTTGGCATTTTGAGTTTTGTGTTTTAAGTTTTATTTGATTTATTTTTGTATTTCGATTATTATATATTATCTATAAATAAAAATAATAAAATTATAATAAAAATTATGGAAATTGCTTATTGTAAAGAATCTTTGATAAAGATAAAAGGAAAATTTGATCCTGTATTTTTATCTTCTTTAACATTTTCTTCAAAGGGCAGGCAGGTTAATTTTGTAAAAATTATAATTAATTTCGCTAATAATTCCAAAACAGTTTTTGGAATAGACAAATTCAGTCCTGATATTTTAATTTCTCCAATATCTCAACAACCCCCTTTACCATCTATTAAGATGCAAGAAAAAGATTATTTTAATCAAGTAAAAAATAAAGAATTGTGTTTTTTTGAATTGCTTAAAAAAAAAGATGATAGACAAGGCATGGATGCTAAAACATATTTTATACAAGAGCCAGGTGAATATGAGATTAAAAATACTTATATTAAAAGTATAGCTTGTGAACAAAATGCTTATGTTGTTGAAATAGAAAAAATAAAAATTTGTTGTTTTTGGGGAGTCCCTGAAAAAGAATTAACAATTGATCAGTTAAGTCAAATAAATAGTGTTGATATCCTTATTTTTCCTTATAGCAATGAAATTCTTAAAGATTATGATAGGGTTTCTAATTTTATTCATCAAATTGATCCTTCGCTAACAATTATTGTAGAAATGTTGTATAATAATAGTATTACAGAAATAGAGACCTGTGAAGATGATGTTGATATAGACGAATCTCATTGTTCAGCAATGAAAGATTTCATAAAGCAGATAGGAGAAGAAAAAGTTATATTTGTTGATAAATTCAAAATTCAAAAAAAGGATATAATTCAAACAAACAAAAATTTTATTTTTCTAAAGGCAATAAATAATAAACAATAAATAATAGCATAAACTCAAAACACAAAACTCAAAACACAAAACCACAGTTCAAAAGTTAAAACTTAAAACTTGAAACTTGAAACATTAAAAATTATTATTTTACGTTTTACGTTTCACGCTTCACCCTTCATGTTTTTTGTTTTGCATTTTGATTTTTGATTTTATATTA
>CAYUUM010000028.1:0-4330 GCA_964447915.1 uncultured Candidatus Saccharibacteria bacterium
TGTAAATATTTATAGGCTGATAGAGCGGCTTTGGCTCCTTCGCCAGCAGCAATAACAATTTGTCGATAAGAAAAATTATCAACATCGCCAGCAGCAAAAAGTCCAGGTATTTTGGTCTCACCTGTTTGAAAATTAACAATAATTTCCCCTAATTTGCTAAAACTAACTAAATCTTTAACAAAAAAAGTAGCTGGCTTAGAACCAATAGCAATAAAAACTCCCTCAACTTTCAATTTAATTATTTCTTGTGTCTTTAAATTTTGATAAATTATTGAATCAACAAACTTTCCTCCTTGAATTTTTTTTAAAACAACTGGTTTAATAATTTTTATTTTATCAATAGAACTAACTATTTCTTGAATGTCTTGATCAGCCTTTATTTCTTCTTTATAGACCATTAAAAAAACCTTTTTTACCCTTTTACTTAAAGCAATCGCTTCTTCAAATCCAGTATTTCCTCCTCCAATAACAGCTACAACTTTATTTGAAAATAGGGGTCCGTCGCATGTGGCACAATAACTTACTCCTCTGCCTAAGAATTCTTTTTCTCCAGGAATCTTTAAAAGTCGTGGATCAGACCCAGAAGCAATAATTACTGTCTTAGCTAAAAAATTACCTCTATTTTTAGTAAAAACAATAAATTGTTTCTTTTCTTTTTTTATTTTAATGACTATATCTCTTTTTATATCAATTTCTTGATTTTTAATCTGCTTTTCTAATTTCTTGACAAATTCTTGTCCTGAAATCCTTTCAATCCCAGGATAATTCTCAATAAGCAAAGTCTTTCTGGCTATTTGAGCACTAAATTCTTTAGTAATTAATAATCCCTTAAGCTTATTCCTAGCAACATAAATCCCGGCGGTAATACCAGCTGGACCACCACCAATAATGATTATGTCGTAAATCATAAATAATTCTCTATTATTTTAAATATAATATACTATCCATTCTTTTCAATAACAAAAATTATTTATCTTTATATATCTTCATTATCTTATCTAAAACTTCTAATGCCTCTTTTTCCGGTCTTTGAATAATATTACGTCCCAAAACAGAACCAAATCCTCCTCCTTTTTGAATACTTCTTGTTTCTTGATACAGATCCTCTTTATCCTTAATTTCTCCTCCTGAAAAAAGAACTATTCTTTTGCTATCAAAAGCACTCTTCATAATTTGTTTAATTTTATTTTCTAATAGATTTGGATTATCTGATATTGGAATTTTTGTCTTAACAAAATGAGCACCTAACTGACAAGCAATTTGAACTGCATAAGCAAGGATATCAACCCCTATCTGCTGTTTAAGAAATATTTTTTCACCTCTTGGATATGCCCAAATAACAACCATTAATCCCTGTTCTTTAGCTTGTTTAATGATTGCTTGAGCTTGCTCATAAATTTGCCTGCTAAATTTAGAACCAGGATAAATAGTAAAACCAACTCCAACACAGCCTAATCTAACAGCATCTTCAACACTAGCAGTCAAAGCTGAAAACATATTATTATTTTTATCTTTATAAAGAGAATCACTGCTATTTAATTTTAAAATCAAAGGAATTTTATCAGCATATGCCTTAGCCCCAATTTCCAAAAACCCCAAAGGAGCAGTTAAAGCACTACAGCCACTTTTATCAGCTAATCTAAAATGATATTCAGGATCATAAGCAACAGGATTTTTAGCAAAAGTTTCATCTGGGCCATGTTCAAAGCCATGGTCAATCGCTAAAATTACTATTTTTCCAGTACCTTGCAAATGTCCTTGATTAAAAATTCTCTTTAAATTATTGATAGTTTTTTGATTATCAAACTGATAATAAGATAATATTTTTGACATAAATTGCTATTTTAATAAATTAAAAAAAATTAAAAATTAAAAGAAAAAAATAAGTTTTAATTTTAATTAAACTTATTTTTTCGAAATCAACTCACAAATATCATTATTTTCTTTTTGAACAAGAAAAAACAATTGTTTTTGTCTATTAAACATTTTTTTTAATTGTTGTTCATTTTGATGGTCATAACCTAAAAAATGCAATAACCCATGTATTAAAACATTTATTATCTCTTGTCCAAATAGTATATTAAAATTTTTATCTTTAGCTAATATCTGTCTCTGTTTAATAAAATTTTTTCTAATTCGTTTTAAGCAAATAAATATTTCAGCTACTACTAAATTCTCATCTTCTAAATTACCAAAAATCATATCTTTATCTTGTTGAAAATTAAAACATAAGACATCAGTAGCTCTATTTTTCCCTCTATATGTTTTATTTATTTTTTTTATTGCCTTTGGTCCTAAAAAAACAATAGAAATCCTAGTATTTTTATCTTTTTTGCTTGGATTTTCAATTTCTACTACTCTCTGAACAACAATTTTAACCTTGCCTTCATCTATTTTTAAAGATGTTAAATTAGTGATATCTACTAAGATCATAACAAACTTTTTCTATCTTATTCTATTTTAAGAAGTTTTTTAATTTTTACTTGATCAAATCCAACTATAATTTCTCCATTAATTTCAATCACTGGCACACCCATTTGACCTGATTTTTCAATCATTTCTTTTTGCATTTCTTGATCTTGAGAAACATCTATCTCTTCAAATTCAATTTTTTGTTCATTTAAGAAATCTTTTAAGATATTACAATAATAACAAGCTTGAGTGCTATAAACTTTAACTTTATTCATAATAATTACAATTTTACATTAAATATATTAAATCTGAGTAGGGTCTGACCCCACGCAAAATTGAGCGGGGTCTGACCCCACTTACTTAAATTTCAAATAATAAGCTAGCTCCAATAGCCCCAGCATAAATTCCCAATCCTGCTTTTAATATTTCAACTTTTTCAGAAGAAAAAAATGCTGTTCTTTTAGCTTCTTGAATAGCTGTTTCTAAAAATAAATCAGCAGCATTTATTAATCCACCACCAATAACTATTATTTCTGGATCTAAGATATTAATAATTATTCCTAAGCCATAACCTAAATTTTTACCTAATTCCTGGTAAATTTTAATAGCTTTTTCATCGCCTTGATTAGCTCTCTTTGTAAGCTCTATCCCAAAACAACCAGTTTTTCGTTTAATAAACTTTTCTGACGCATACTCTTCTAAGCATCCATAACCTCCACAACTACATTGATTTCCATCTAATTTTACTTTTATATGCCCTATTTCTCCAGCAGCCCCAAATGCTCCTCTATAAATTTCATAATCTATTTTTTTGCCTTTGTATCTTTTCTGAACTATCCCTCCTCCGATACCAGTCCCTAAAGTAATACCAACTACTATTTTTGCTTTTTTAGCAATTCCTAAAACTGATTCAGCTAATGTGAAACAATTAGCATCATTCTCTATTATTGCCTTTAATCCAGTTTGTTGACTAACAGTTTTTGCTAAATCAAAATTAGACAAAAAAGGCAAGTTAGGAGCTTCAAAAATAAGATTTTCTTGCTTAATAATTCCAGAACTCACTATACCAGCTACAGCAATTCCGATTCCTTTTATCTCTGATGAAGAAAACTCTTGTCTTATTTGTTCAACCTTTTGCTGAATAACACTAATAATATTATCTTGAGTATTGACAGTCTTTATTTTAAATTTCTTGATAATTTCTTGTTTTTCTTTTAAAACAAATTTTATTTCATTGCCACCAATATCAATACCAATAATAGTCATAATGCAAAAGATAAATTCCAAATTATAAGCTTCAAATTCCAAACAATATCTAAATTCTAATGACTAAAATACAAATCATTCAAAATTTATTCGAAATTAGGAATTCAATTTATTTCCTTTAATCTAAAATTTCATCTAATTTTTTACTAATTTCATCTATCTTAACTTTTTTAATTTTAACAAAATTCTGTTTTTTGAGCAAAGATTTTTTCTTAATAACTTTAGGGGTTTTTTTTTGCTTTTTTTTATCCTTGCTATCATTTACAACATTATCATCTACAACAGCATTATTTATTTCAGAAGAATAAGGTTTGCTTGGAATACTATGTTGAATTAAAGATTTCTTTTTCTTTGAAACTATAAAACGCAATAAAGCTTGGTCAATTTTTAATTGCTTTTTCAATTCTTTAATTTTCTTTGGCTCCAAATCAAATTCAATTGTTCCTAAAAAGGCAAATTGATTATTATTAATTTCATAACCCAACTTCTTTTTAATAGGATTAGAAGATTGATGGAAAAATCCTTCTTGTTTTTCAATTATTAATTTAATTTTATTAATGAATTCTTGTATTTCTTCAGCATCGCTAAAACAAGAATATAAATAATCTAATTGATAAAGCTTCATAATACTCATAATAATAAAAAATTAATA
>CAYUUM010000029.1:0-4279 GCA_964447915.1 uncultured Candidatus Saccharibacteria bacterium
TTGATTCATTGAAAATTTAATGAAAATTGAAAATTGAAAATTGTAGTATTTATTCTAAATTCCAAATTCCAGATTCTAAATTTATTTTTGATTTTATTTTATGTATAATAAAAAAGTAATGAAATACTTTACAAACTTACGTTATTATGGTAAAATAAAAAAACCTGATGGTATTGGCAAAGTAGGAAATCCTCAATGTGGTGATATTATGTGGTTTTATATCAAGATTGGAAAAAATAAAAAAGGACAAGAAATTATTAAACAAGCCAAATTTGAAACATTGGGATGTGTTGCCGCTTTAGCTACTAGTGTTGCTTGCATAGAAATGATTAAAAATAAAACAATTACTCAAGCATTAAAAATTAATAATCAAGATATTGTGAAACTGTTAGGGGGATTGCCTCCTATAAAGTATCATTGTTCTATCTTGGCAGTTCAAGCTTTAAATAAAGCAATTGATAATTATCGCTTTACTTGCAATAAATCAAAAAGGCCTCCTATGTCCCATGCCCATTAGCTCCATGTCCATTATGCCCCCTAGCTCCTATGCCCCTTATACCCCCCTCCGGGGAGTCGCCTTTGGCAACAGAGGGGAGTCGTCTTTGGTGACAAGAAAAATTAAAAACTAAAAATAAATTGAGAATTGGTTGTAATTTAGTTTTTTCCATTTTTTATTATGAAAATTGATTTTTTGCCTATTGAAAAAAAACCAGTGCTTAAAGATAGGCCTAAAAATAATTTAATTCTTTTATTTTTAGTGGGGATTTTATTCTTTGCAATAGGGTTTTTAGTTAGACAATTAGCAATTAGGGACCTAGAACCAGATTTGACTCAAGAGTTAAATTATGATATTAAACAAGAAATAACAGCATTAACATTAACTAATCTTGCAGTTACTCCTAAACAAGTTCCTATTGGTGCTCAGGTTCGAGTTTCTTTTAAGGTTACTAACAAAACTGACGTCTTAGTAACAGAATCTATTCCTGTCTCTATTAAAGGAGATGCAGTTTATACTCGTTATATTATTCCCCGCGAAAAATCACCTATTTCAATTCCAGCTGGGGAATCCAAAGAGTTTTATTTTTATCATTTAGCTGGAGAGATAGGTGAGTTTATAGTAACAGCAGGCAATCAATCTGTTAGCTTTGAGGTTATTGATGAGGTTGTTCCAAAAATTTTATTAGTAGATCCTTTAATGCCATTATTAAAAGTGACTGCAATTGATGTTCCTAATGAAGTTTTTGTTGGTGAAGAAATACCAGTTACAATTGTTGTTGAAAATTCAGCAAAACAAGGTTTAGTTGAAACCATAGAAATTTTTGTTGCTGAAGAAGAAATATATTCTTTTGAGGTGTTTGTTCCAGCTAAAACTACTGAAATTTTTTTTTATGAATTACCAAGCATAGAAAGGCCAATAAATGCTCTTGCTATCATTGTTGAGGATAAAACAGATTATCTAGATATTATCGAATTAAAAGTAGAAAAAGAACCAGAACCAGAGCCAATAAGAGATCCAGAACAATTAGACGACTTAGCTATAGTTCAATTACGAGAACAAATAATAATGAATGTTGTTGAACAAGCATCTTTGTCTTTTGTGGCAATTGAAAGTAAAACAACATTAGGAACTATTGCTGGGTCTGGATTTATTGTCTCTTCTGATGGATTAGTTTTAACCAACAAACATGTTGTTTTACCTTCTGGCAGGACAGTATTAGAATATAAAGTAATTATTGAGAATAAAGATGAAAAAATTGAGTTTTTGGCTGATTTAAAGGATTATGATCCTTTTCAAGACTTAGCTATTTTACAAATTAGACCTTTAGAAGTTCATCAACCATTAGATTTTCCTTTTCTTAGATTAGGAAATTCAGATTTATTGCGTCCTGGCCAAACTGTTATTTTTATCGGCAATCTCTTAGGAAGATTTCCTAAAAGTGTCAATAAAGGGATAATCGCTTACTTAAATAGAGATATTTATGCTGTAGATGATTTTCAAGAGATAGTAGGAATCAATAATGCTATTCAAATTACTGCTTTTGTTAATTTTGGAAATTCAGGAGGACCACTTTTAGATTTAAATGGTGAAGTTATTGGGATGGTCACTGCTAAAGGAGCTGTTGGTCAAGAAATTGGCTTTGCTCTTCCTTCTAATGCCTTAAAAGAGCCTCTTCAAGAAATCAAACAATATGGAAAAATTATTCATCCATTTTTGGGTATTGTTTATCAAGATTTAGGTTTAGAATTTATTAAAGAACATAATTATCCTGGATTTTTGATTATTGAAGTTACCCCTAATTCGCCAGCTTATAATTTTATTAGACAGGGAGATATAGTTATAGAAATTAATGAGCAGGCAATTGAGATTGGGGATTCTTTGGGAGAAACTATTCGGCAATATGCTCCTGGAGATAAAATAGATATTACAATTTTTAGAGATAATGAAAAAATAATTATTACAGATATAATTTTAGAAGAGAGAAAAGATTCATAAATAAAATTTAAAAGCGAGGTTTAACCTCGCTAAGAAATAAGACGAATATTGTTCAATGTTTTTTTAAATTTTTTCAAAAATAGGGATTACTTTTTTAATCTCTATTTTTTTTATATGTTTGATAATAAAATTAAATAAAGATTTTTCATCTGGCCAATTATCTAATTTTACTCCAACCATTTTTTCAATTTTAAGAGCTGTTTTTGGTAAAGCTGGTTTTATTAATAATGTTAATGCTATCAATAAATACAATGCATTAAACATTGTTTTTAGAAATTCAGCTTGATTTTTTTCTTTTTGCTTCCATGGCTCTTTTTGCTCCAAATATTTATTAGCCCTATCAGATAACCTCAATACTTCTTCTATATAATTTTTTAACCTAACTTCATTTAAATAGCTTTTAGCAGTTCCAAATTGTTCTTCTACTACTTGTTTTATTTCTTCTTCTATGTCCAAACATTGTTTAAGGTCGGTGTTAGCTGAATGGCATAGAGATAATACCCGATTAATAAAGTTGCTAAAATTTCCTATTAAAACATTGTTGTGTCTATTTTTAAAATCTTCCCAAGAAAAATCTGTATCATTATTTTCTGGCATAATACTAACCGCATAAAATCTTACTGTGTCAGCGCCATATTGATCAATCAGCTTTTTAGCTTCTATTAATTTACCTTGGCTTTTAGAAAGTTTTTTCCCTTTATTTGTTATAAAATGGTTAATGATTAATTTATCTGGTAAGTGAATTTTTTTATCATAAGCAAATAATTGTCCTGGAAAAAATAAGGTATGAAAAATTAAATTATCTTTAGCCATAAAATAATATTGCTCTATATCATTATTATTATCATACCAAAAATTCTGCCATTTTTGTTTGTTTTTTTTCGCCCATTCTATACTGGCTGATAAATAACCGATTACTGCTTCAAACCAAACATAAATCCTTTTTCTTTCTATATCTTTTAATAATTCATCTTTAGGAATTTTTTGAATTGGTAATTTAATTCCATGCTCTATATCTCTTGTGATTGCTCGTGGTTTTAATCCTTTTTTCAACCATGCTTTAGTCTCTTTTTCAATCCACTTTCTCCACTTATTGCCTCTTTTCTTAAAATATCTTTCTAAAAAAGGTTGCAACTTAGACCAGTCAAGAAAATAGTGTTCAGTCTCTTTTAAATATAGAGGACTATTGCTAATTTTACTTTTTGGTTTTATTAGTTTTTCTGATAAATCTATAGCTCCACATTGCTCGCATTGATTACTTTGAGCATTAGTAAATTGACAGACAGGACAAGTTCCTTTAACATATGTATCAGGTAAAAACCTTTTTTCTTTTTCAGAAAAAAATTGTTTGCTTGTCTTTTTAAAAATATATCCTTGACTAAATAATTTTAAGAAAAAATCCTGAACTATTTGTTGATGAATAGTTGTTGTCGTAGTGGTATAGATATCAAAATTAATATTTGCCTTTAAAAAACATTTTTTATGTTCAAGATGATATTTTTTAGCTATTTTTTCAGGAGAGGTTTTTTCTTCTTCAGCTTTAAGAGAGACAGGAGTGCCGAAGCAATCAGACCCTGAAACCATTAAAACATTATTGCCAATTAATCTTTGAAATCTGGCAAAAATATCTGCTCCCAAATAACAGCCTATAAAATGTCCAATATGTAAATTATTATTGGCATAAGGCCAAGCTACCCCAATGAATATATTTTTAGCCTTTGTTTTTTTATCTATTCTTATTTTTTGTTTGTTCATTATATTATTATTTATTATTTATTATTTATT
>CAYUUM010000030.1:0-4218 GCA_964447915.1 uncultured Candidatus Saccharibacteria bacterium
AAATTTTACTCATAATAAAAGAGCCCTGATTTTCTTCTATTACAGTCACCCAAGGCCTAAACATCACTGAATGAATGCTCTCATTAGCCAAATGCATTGGCCAATTAAAGCCATTAATGGGCTGAGGGCTTCTCAACCTCCCCTCTAAGGTAATTAAATCACCATAATTAACCTGAACCAACCGTGGCACAAAAGCCATTACCCTGCCGTCAACTTCTTTTTTCTCATCGTCTATTTTAATCTCTTTAACCTCAACTATTAAGCGATTATTTTTTATTCTCTGCTCCTTTCTTTTCACTATCCCCCTTAATTCTATTCTTTCAGGATAGTCATTGAAATATTTTAAATGAGCTTGAGTTACATCAGAATAAACAATAGAGCTATAACGCATCCAACCACCTACAATAGAAAAACCCATTAAAAAAATTACGATCAACAATAAAACATTTTTAATTTTTTGTTTTAGGTAGAATTCTTTAATAAAAAAAGAGCCAAATATTAAAGTTAGCCCAAAGCCAAATACTATCAAAAATAATATTCCTTGTCTATTTAAAAAACTAAAAATAATTCCTAAGATAAATGACAGGCAAAGCCAAAAAAATATTTTTGAAATAATTATTTTCATATAATTCATATAAATATATAAAAACTTTTTTTATTTCAATATAGAAGTTTTCAATATAGTGTTGATATTTAAATATAGAAATGATATAATATATCTGTCTTGTTAAATAATTTTACTAAAAGTAAAATTGTCGCAAAGCGACATTTAACAGGGTTTATCTAGATAAGAAATAGGAAAATTAAAAAATAATTATTTTTTTAATGTTTAAAATTTATGTTTAATGAGAATCAAGATTTAGGGGTTTTAGAAAGGCCTGAAGAAAAAGAAAATAATAAAGATAGGGACGTTGAAAAACAACAAGAATCAATGAACAATGGAACAATATCAAAAAAAGAGACAAGAGGAGATAGGGGATTAGAAAATGAAGAGCAAGAACTAGAAAATCAAATAAAACAAGTAAAATCACAATTAGAAAAAACTTTAGATGAAACTGATTTAGACAAACAAGAAAAAAAAATCATTAAGCAATTTTATGGTCTCAATGATCATAGTTCTCGTAAATCTAAAGAAATAGCTCAAGAATTAGGTTTTAGTGAATCTTATGTTTGTGAGATTAGACAGGGGGTACTTAAAAATCCAAAAAATTTTGATTTAAAGAGACAAATAGAAGAATATGAGCCTTTAGCAAAAAAACATAAGCTGCAAGAAACTATTAAACAGGAGATATTAATATCAGGGACAGGATTAACTTTAAAAAACATTTTAGATGAAGCTGTTTTAAATGAATATTTAGATGAGCGAGAAGTAAAGATTATTAAGTTACGATGTGGTTTTGGAGATTATTCTCCACATACATTTGAACAAATAGGAAAAAAGCTTGGCATTCGCTATTCATGGACTTATGAATTTTATGAAAAAACACTTAATAAATTAAAAGGATTTAGTTTAAAAAAACTTATAGAACTAAATCCTAAGGGAAAAGAATTAGAAGATGAATTAGAAGAATTAATATCAAAATCAAAATCACAATTAGAAAAAACTTTAGATGAAGCTGATCTAGATAAACGAAAAAAAGAAATTATCAAGCAATTTTATGGTCTTAGTGGCTATACTCCACGTAAATGTGGAGAAATAGCTCAAGAATTAGGTGGTAGTAGCAATTCTATTTCTATAATTAAACAGAGAATACTTAAAAATCCAAAAAATTTTAATTTAAAGAGACAAATAGAAGAATATAAAAAACTGGAAAAGAAAAGATTTGATTTAAATGAATTAATAAAGAGATATGAAGCATTAGAAATAATAAAAAGATATGAGATATTGAAAAAAGAAAAGAAACAATTATTAACACAGAAAGAGGAAAATAGATTAGTACAACAAATCAGGGATGGAGATGAAGAAGTAAAAGGGGAACTTATTGAAGCTAATTTACATTCTATAGTAAATATTGCTAAAAAATATCCCAGTAAATACGACCTTCTTTTTTCTGATTTAATTTACGAGGGAAAAGCTGGATTAATGGAAGCAATTAAAAAGTTTAACTATAGGCATGGATTTAAGTTCTCTACTTATGCTATGTGGTGGATTCAACAACGAATTTCGCGTTTTATCATTGATAATTCACCTGTTGTTTGTGTGTTTGAACCTGCTATAATTTATAGAATACGTCAAATAGAACTTGCTTATTTGAATAAACATGGCAAATTGCCGTCTTCAAGAAATTTGGCTAAAGAATTAAATATGACCCTTAGAGATGTTTTAGATGCTCAACGATTTGTAAAAGAAATTCTTAAAAAAGATTCCTAAAAACATATTTTTTCTCTATATGCCTGACAATCTGTGATGTCTTAATCTGGAAAAGGGGTTAAAAAGTGTGATAGCATTAAAATAGACCTTTTTGACTTTTGAGTTAAAGGATTCTTTTATTTATTTTTTATTTTTTAAACAAACAAGACCTAATTAAATGTAATTAAATTTAAAGAGGATAAACTAAAATTATTAATAAGTTTTGGCAAAAATAACCTGTTTATTAGAGGATTTTTTGCAAAAAATGCATTTTCCTTGTATCTGTTTTTGTTTTAAGGGAATACAACTAATTACTGCCTTGGTTTTTATCTTAATTTCTTGTTCACATTTTAAGCTTCCACACCAAAAAGAAAGACTAAATCCTTTTTGTTCGTTTATAATAGACTTGAAATCTTTCCATTCATTAACAATATAGGTATTATTTTTTTTAAATATAGATGCTTTGGAAAAAAGATATTTCTGCATTTCTTCCAATGATTTTATAATATAAGCAGAAATGTTTTTTTCTGTAATAGTCTGTTTTTTATCTTTATTGCGTTGAGCAATTATTACTGAATTTTTAGCAATATCCTTAGGCCCAATTTCTATTCTAATAGGAATTCCCTTTTTTTCCCATTCAAAAATTTTTGAACCAATACTAATATGTTCGCGTTTATCAACTTCTGCTCTTATTTGATGTTTGTCTTGTAATTTTTGAGCAATAAAATCTGATTTTTTTATAATTTTATTTTTTTCTTTTTTATTAGTCCATATTGGAATAATAATAACTTGAATTGGAGCTATTTTCGGAGGAAGGACTAATCCTTTATCATCGCTATGGGCCATAATAGTTGCTCCGATCAAACGAGTAGTTATTCCCCAACATGCCTGCCAAGGATAATGCATTTTTTCATCTTTCCCTCTAAACCTTATATTAAACGCTTGACTAAATTTTTGGCCAAGGATGTGGGATGTTCCCATTTGAATTGCTTTTTTGTCTTGCATCATTGCTTCAATACAAAGAGTATCTATTGCTCCAGGAAACTTTTGAGTTTCTGTTTTTTTGCCGACAAAGACAGGAATAGCTAAATAATCCTCTACAAAAGATTTATACATTTTTAAAGCTTGTTCTGTCTTTTCTCTTGCCTCTTTTTCTGTAGAATGAACAGTATGTCCTTCTTGCCAAAGAAATTCCGTAGTTCGTAAAAATAGACGAGGTCGAAGTTCCCAGCGGATAATATTTGCCCATTGATTAATTATCAAGGGTAAATCACGATATGATTTAATCCATTTTGAGAACATTTCATAAATAATAGTTTCAGAAGTGGGACGAAGAATAAGAGGTTCATCAAGTTTTTTATTACCGATACGAGTAACTGTTAAATATTCTGGAGCAAAACCTTTAATATGATTAATCTCTTTTTTTAAAAGATTTTCAGGAATTAGTAAGGGGAAATAAGCGTTTTTAGCTCCGATTTCTTTAATTTTTATATTTAAGATTTTCTGAATATTTTCCCAAATAGCATAACCATATGGTTTAATAACCATACATCCTCTGGTTGGTGAATGCTCTGCTAAATCAGCAGTAGTAATGACATCAAGATACCATTGATTGTAATCATTTTTTCGTTTAGTAATTTTTTTATTCATATTTAATTAAAAAGAGTAATTTTTGTATATACTTAATATATTAACATAGTATATATTAAATTTATATAATATCCAAATAAATTTTTAAATAATTTGCTATTTTAATAAATTTTTGTTAGAATTATTTTATAGTAAAAACAAGATTTTATGCAAATTAAGATAGTTCTTTTTATTCTTATTTCGGTTTTTACTTTTGGCACTATATCTTTTTCTTATTT
>CAYUUM010000031.1:0-4135 GCA_964447915.1 uncultured Candidatus Saccharibacteria bacterium
AGTAAAACCTTTATTTTTTTTTAACATAGTGTTAAATTCTGAGTAAGGTCGGACCTTACTCAGCAAATCTTTTTCATATTAAAATTGCCTACAAATTATTAACTAAGACAATTTTTAACAAATCTTTTGTTTTAATTTGTTTTTAATTTGTTGTTTTTTATTTTCTATTTTTACTATTCTTTGCTCCAAATCAGTTAAGATATTCATATAATTAATAAATAAATCATAAGGTGACTCATAAGGATTAAAATATTTATGAACATCGCCATCAGCAAACCATTTCGTGCACATATAATAAAAATGGTCAGATGTCTGCAGTTTTTGCCAATCCTTAAGGATTTCCTTGTTTTTAGTATTATAGATTCTTTTTTCTAGTGAATAAAGCCTTTTAATAGCAAATTGTTGCATTTCATTTCCTGTCCAAGCACTTAAATCTCTCTCTGTATCAGCCCAAGACACTACATAAGGGAAATCTATTTCATCTCGAGGTTGATACAAATCCATAATCTCAGAAAATGTTTTAAAATTATTATCAGGATGTTTTAAAATTTTATCAGGCAAAACCTTTAAAAATTCAAAAATACCAGTGCACTCCCATTGGTGCTCTCCATAGGTTTCATAATCCATAAAAAGATTAATTATCTCTCCATTGCCATTAACCTGATTAATCCATTTAGTATATTCATCAGCAGTTAATGGCCATTTTTCCCAAGTATGGGTTGAAAAACGAAAAGCAATATCATCACTTAAACGATAATTTTTTAAAAACAAAACAAGATCAACGTCTTTAGCTTTATAAAGAAAATTAGGCGAACGCCATCCCAAAATAGGATCCCATCCTTCAGCTAAAATAGCTTTATATCCCATGCCTTTAACTAATTTTCCCAATTCATTGCTATATATTAGCTCTGTATTCCTAAAAACTTGAGGTTTATAATTGAATAAATCTTTAATTTTCTTCCTATGCAATAAAACTTGCTTTTTAAATTCTTTTTCAGAATAGAGACAAGCCAAAGAATGATAATAACTCTCTGCAGCAATTTCAACACAACCGGTATCAATCAATGCCTTAAACCCTTTAATAACATCAGGATTATATTTTTCAGCCTGTTCTAATAATATACCGCTAATACTCAAATTTACTTTAAACTTTCCTTTAGTTTTTGTGATTAAATCAAGTAATAGTTTATTCATTGGTAAATAACTTTTTTTAGCAATCCGCTCAAAATACATTTGATCTAATTTTTGATCAAAGTAAGAAATCTTTTGACCAATATCAAAAACAGAATAACTTTTTTTTACTCTATAAGGTTGATGAGCATGTAAATAAAAACAAATAGAAGCCATAAAAAAAATTTGAAAAATTAAAGATTTTACTAAAGAAGTTTTAATCCTCTAATAATTTATTTAACTGAGATTTGATTTATTTTAAAACTTTACTTATAATAGATACTGTAAGATATTACGCCGAGGTGGCGGAATTGGCAGACGCGCAAGACTCAAAATCTTGTATTCGTAAGAATGTGTGGGTTCAAATCCCACTCTCGGCACAATAATAAAACAATAATAAAACTAAGCTTAATCTATTTTTATATTTTTTTATTGTGTTGTGCCCCCGGCGCGATTCGAACACGCGACCATCAGCTTAAAAGGCTGCTGCTCTACCAACTGAGCTACGAGGGCATTATTATTACATTATTGTTACAATATTAAATATACCATTATATATTAAAATAATCAAGTTAAAATTTTATGGAATATAAAATTGCTGTTGCAGGATCTGCAGATGACAAGAAATGTTTAAAAGATACTATTAGAAAAGCCCAAATAATAGGTAAAGAAATAGCTAAAAATAATATTGTTTTAGTAACTGGAGCTACTTGCGGAATTCCTGATTGGGCAGCTCACGGATGTAAACAAGAAGGTGGCTTTTCAATAGGAATTTCACCAGCTGCTTCAGAATTAGCTCATATAAAAGTTTATCGTCTTCCGACTGTAAATTATGATGTTATTATGTATACAGGTTCAGGATACGCTGGACGCGATATTTTAATGACTCGAACAAGCAACGCTGTTATTATTATTTGTGGTCGTATTGGCACTTTACATGAATTTACTGTTGCCTTTGAAAGTCGTTTGCCAATTGGTGTTTTAGTGGGTAGTGGAAGAATAGCTGATCGAATTCAACAAATTACAAAATGGGCTGGACGATATAAAAAAGAAAAAATTATTTATGAAGCAGACCCTAAATTATTAGTCCAAAAATTAATTAAAGAAATTAAAAAAGATAAAGATAAATTAAAAAAATAAACAAAAACTGTTATTTTATTTCAATTTTTTCTCCGTAATTTTTAAAATATCTTTATTAATTTTATCAAATTCATCATAAGTACTTTGATAAGTATTTAAAGTGGTTTGCAAATGAATCCCTAATTTTTTTAAAAAATCTTCATAATTAATTAAATGACGGCTTAATTTTTCTACTTGTTTGACAATGTCTTTAGTTGATTCTTGTACTTGAAAAGCGCGTAACGCTTGAAATAAAACCTGCAAATAAGCGGCAAAAGTAGTGGGAGAGACAACCACTACTTTTTTTTGATTATAGGCATAATCAATAAGGTCACGTGTATTGCCCTTTAATACTCCTACTTGATTAATTAATAAATCATAAAAAATCGTTTCAGCTGGAATAAACATCAAAGCAATATTAGTAGTTCCCTCTTCTGGCTTAACATACTTAGCGGTTTCATCAATCATATTTTTTAAATCACTAATAAAGGTCTTTTCCATTCTTTTTTTTTGATTTAAATCTTTTTCTTCTATAATACGATTATAGTTATCTAAGCTAAACTTTGCATCAATAGGAATAATTTTTTCACCGAAAAATACAACAGCGTCGACCATCGTCCCATCTTGAAATTTATATTGCATCTTATAACTATTAGGAGGCAAACTGTTTTTTAATAAAGTTTCAAGATAATATTCACCAACAATACCACGCTGTTTAGGATTTTTAAAAATATCTTGTAAATTTTTTATTTGATCAGCATAGCTAATCATTTGTTTATTAGCCTCATCTAACCTAACTAATTTCTCAGTTATCTGTTCAATGGTTTTAGCGCTCTGATTAAACTGATATTGAATAGCTTGAGTAGTTTCTCCTAATCTATCATTAAGAATGCGTTGAATTTCTTGAATTTGATTTTGCATCATTATGAAAGATTGATTTTCTTGTTTTTTACTTTTTGATTGATTCTTATAAATCCAATAAATTAATAAGATAATGATAACTCCAAAAAATAAGTTAATAATAATTATTTCTGTCATATAAAATAAAAATTAAATCACAAATCAAAAGATAGATAAATGCAAAAATCATTAAAATTTGCTAACTTATTTTACTATCCAAGAATCTCCATGTCCAGGATAAATCTTCATCCCTTTATTTAAAAATTGAGATAATTTTTGTAATGATTGCTCAATATCTTGTAATAGACCTCCAGGAAGATCAACCCTACCATATCCAAATTGAAATAATGTATCTCCTGTAAAGATAAAATCTTTTTCTAACAGACAAATACTACCTTTAGAATGGCCAGGGGTGTGTAAAACTTTTAAAATAAGATTACCTATTTTAATCTCATCTCCTTGTTCTAAAAACCTATCTACTGAAAAATTAATAAATTCCTTTTCTTGCCTATGAATTAAAATTTTTGCTTGAGTATTTTGTTTTATGAACTCATTAGCGCCAACATGATCAGAATGATAATGAGTATTAATAATATATTTTAACTTTGTTTTGCTTTTCTTAATTTCAGCCAAAATTTTATCCCCTTCTGCTCCTGGATCAATTATTAAACTCTCTCCTTGGCTAATCAACAAATAGCAATTAGCTTCTAATAACCCTACAGTAAGACATCTAATTTTTAACATACTAATAAATTAAAATCAAAATGTAAAAAGAATAAATTACAAATCCAAAATTACAAATTACAAATGAAGTCAAAAGGTAAAAGGCAAAATTCAAAAGTACAATTCAAAATTCAAAAGTAAATTTATTTAAAAAAGATATTTAGCTGAAATAACGAAAATTAAAAAAAACTTTTGACTTTTTACTTGCAATTTTGATTTTTGC
>CAYUUM010000032.1:0-4084 GCA_964447915.1 uncultured Candidatus Saccharibacteria bacterium
CAAGGCTTGCCTCTTTTTGACTAATATTAACCCAAGGAGTTCCTTCGGGTTTGGAAACAACTTTATCTTCAACATGACATTTTTTAGCTTCATATTTCATTACTAAAAAGGGTTCAACTATTTCACCTGCTACCATAGTTGGAGGAACCTTAATCCACCCAACTGGAATTTGTGGTTTTACTTGTATTGTTACTTCATCAGAAACAGTTTCTTTTTCCTGATTTGCTATAACATCGCATGTTATAGTAATATTGTAAGTACCAACTGTTAAATATTCTGTAATTTCTTTTTCACCAGAAGGCTGAAGTTGTTCAAAAATTTTTTCTCTCCAAGAAAGTGTGCATTGCTCTATTAAAGTCCCTTCCCATCGAAGTTTTACTGTCTCTTTCTCGTAAATTTCTAAAACTTCCTCGTTGTTAGCAAATAATTTAATAGAAATCTCTTCATTTTTTACTCTATGATCTCTAATAATAAGAATAATAATAGTAATTGTTAAACCAATCACAATTAATACCAAAAAAACATTAATTAAAGAATACCCTTGTTGCCAAATCAACCTATCTTTTTTTGATAAAAAATTATTTTTTTTAATCATAATCCATAATAAATATTAAATAATAAATATTAAAAATAATAAATAAAATCAAAATATAAAAAGAATAAATTATAAATTCCAAATAAATTCAAAATTCAAAACACTCCCTGTCATTCTGAACGACTGAAAGGAGTGAAGAATCTCAGAGACCCTTCGCTGACTCAGGGTGACACTTATGTATTATATTTAAAAATTACAAACTCAAAACAAATTTTGATAATTTTTTATTTTATTTTTATTACTTATTATTCACTATTATTTGTCTATATTATTGCCTTTTTCTATAAAATTGTCAAGAATTTATTTGTTTAAATTCTGGGAATACTTTCTTTAATTAAGGCAATCGCTTCATCTGATCATATTGAGAAACATTTTCTTTTCTTTCTTTGTAGGCGATTATTCGTTCATTAAGGCAATCATTATAGAGCTGACGACAAAGAGAAAGCCATTTTTCTGCTTTTTGATAAGTTGTCTGATTTGATTTAATTCTATATTGAAATGTCTTTTTCATATCAAGTCTTAAAAAACTTTTCCGATTCATCCCCACGATTGAAATCAGAGGCTCTCTCGATTAAATAATTGTAAGTAAGTGTCAAGTCTATTTTAGAATTTTAGAAATAGAAGAAATAGACTTGAAACACCATAACGCCAGCAAAAAAAGATTCTTATTCTAAACAGATAGAATTTCTTTTTTCTTTGCTTGTTCTATTTGATTTACCCTATTTACATACTCATTAATTATATTTTGCAACTCATCTTTAGCTCTAAATTTATCATCTTTACTAATTTCTCCTTTTTGAGTTTTTGTTTGAATTTCTTTCCAAGCCTTTTCTCGATGTTGACGAAGTATAATTTTAGTTTTCTCTATTTTTTCTGATAATAATTTTAATAGATTCTGTCTATATTCTTCAGTCAAAAGAGGCAATTGGACTCTAATAATTTTTCCATCAATCATTGGAGATAATCCTAAATTAGAAGTTAAAATCGCATTTCCAATCGCTTTTAAATAACTACTATCCCATGGTTGAATTACTAAAGCCCGTTCTCCAGACACTGATATATTAGCAATTTGTTTAAGAAGACTTTTAACTCCATAATGTTCAACTTTTAAATTTTCTACTAAACTTGGACTAGCCTTGGAGGTACGCATTTCTTTTACCTCTTTTTCTAAAAAAACAATAGCCTCTTCCATATTAGGCCTTATTTTATTGATAATTTCAAAATAAATAGACATAAAAAAAAATTTAAACTATTTATATATTAACCCAATTTATAAAATAAGTCAACTAAAATTTTTATTATTTTATATTATTTCTCTCTACAATTATTAAAAGCAATAAGTTTTCTAAAGCTAATTTAACATTAATATTAGTAGTCCTAATTAAAAATTGGATTTTTTGAATATAATCAATAATTTCTATGACTTGTTTTAAAGAATAATTTTCTGGATATTTTTCTTTTGTTCCTATTAATATTAACAAAGAACGAAAATAAAGCAATAGATTGTCTAAAAATTCCTCTACTTTGTTGTTTTCTTGACTTATTTTTTTAATATATTCAAAAGCATAAATTAAATCAAAAAATAGACCCTGTTTTATCTTTGTAAAATTCTCTTTGACTTGCTTTAATTTTTGTCTATTGTTTAAAAAATAGATAGCTTTGCCTGGCTTTAAATTTGAAAAAAAAATAACATCTACTAGATCCTGATTACTTGCTTTAATGCCTTTTTTATTTTCAAGATTAATAAATTGTTCTAATTCCTCTTTAGTTAAAGGGAAAAAACTAATTATTTGGGTTCGAGAAAAAATTGTAGAAGGTAATAAATATAAATAGGCAGAGATTAAAATGAAAATAGAATTTTTAGGAGGTTCTTCTAAAATTTTTAATAAAGCATTAGCTGCTTCTTGATTTAATCTTTCTGCTTGATCAATAATTACTATTTTATATTTTAAAATATATGATTTTAGATTAATTTTTTTAATTAAATCTCTTATCTGACCAATTTTTATTTCTTGTTTATCAGGTTTAATAGAAAAAACATCAGGATTACAAATTTTATTAAACTGTTGACAAAACAAGCAATTTTCACACGGCCTTTGGTTAATGTCTGATAATTTACAATTTATAATTTTAGCAAATTCCAAAGCAACTTTTTTTTTACCCAAAGATTCTTCTCCTTCAAATAAATAGGCATGAGCTATTTGATTCATTTTAATAGAATTGCGTAAAAAAAGTCTTTGTTTTTGATGTCCAATTATTATATCTTTAATTATATTTTTAGTCATAAAATTATATTTTTTCAACTGCTCTTAATTTAGCGCTTTTTGCTCTTGGATTCAATAAAATTTCCTCTGAACAAGGAGTTATAGGCTTTTTAGATAAGACTTTTATCTTTTTCTGTTTTTCCATTTTTTTAAAACTATGTTTAACAATCCTGTCTTCTAAAGAATGAAAAGAAATAACTACTAATCTAGCCAATGGCTTTAAAAGAGTTATAATCATAAAAAGAGTTTGTTCTAAAAATTCAATCTCTTGATTAACTTCAATTCTAATAGCTCGAAAAAGATTTGCTAAAAATTTTCTCTTTTTATCTATATTCTCATTTATTAATAATGGATTAACTGCTTCTAATAAATCTCCTACTGTTTCAAATGGCTTATTTTGTCTATATCCAACAATTAAATAAGCTAAAAAATTAGCTTGTTTTATTTCTCCCCATTGATAAAAAATCTGTTTTAATTTTTTTTGAGTATAACTATTAAGAAGATGAAAAGCAGAAAAAGATTGATCTTGATCCATCCTCATATCTAACAGAGCTTTTAAATTATCTTTATTTTCTTGAAAACTAAATCCCCTATTAATATCTTCTAATTGAGAAGTTGAAAAGCCTAAATCTAATAAAACTCCATCTATTTTTTTAATTTTTAAATTAGCTAAAATTTTATCTAAATTCTCAAAGCGATCTTTAACAAAAGTAATATTTTTAAATTTTTTTAATTTTTGCTGAGCAATTTTAATAGATTCTTTATCACGATCAATAGCAATAATGCGTGTTTTCTCATTAGTTGATTGAGCTAAATAATAAGTATGCCCACCTCCTCCTAATGTTCCATCGACATAGATTCCTTGTTTTTGACAATTTAAAAATTCAATTGCCTGTTCTAACAAAACTGGAATATGAGACATAATAAAAAATCAAAATGCAAAACACAAAAATGAAAATGACAAAGAAAATTTCAAAAAGAGCTATTCTCTAAAGCACCAAATCCAAAATTACAAATTCTAAATAAGCACCAATGACCAAAATCCAAAAGCAACCCTACAGGGAGTCGCCTTTAGCGACAGATACCCCTCTGGGGAGTCGCTTTTAGCGACAGTAAAACACGAAATTGTTAATTGTAGTTTTGAATTTTGGTCATTGTAATTTATTTGGAATTTGTGATTTTGGATTTGTGATTTCTGTTTTGCATTTTGCATTTTGATATTTGT
>CAYUUM010000033.1:0-4011 GCA_964447915.1 uncultured Candidatus Saccharibacteria bacterium
ATTATTAATTTAATTTTTTATGCTCCAAGGTGTTAGGAAATTATTTAAATTAATAAAAAAAGGTATTTCTTCATTTGTTTCAGCAGTATTAGCAAACAAACCTATTGCCTTATTACCTTTAATAATGGTTATAATTTTATTTCTTAGTTGGCAGATTAATAGACAAGGTCGTAGGCTTTTGGAAGGGCCTTCAAGAGAAATAAAAATAGAAATAGAAGCAGATTTTGCTGATAAACCATTCTTTCCTCCAGAAATAGATCAAATAATGGATAGAGAAGGAATTGATCAAAAGATGATGGAAGCAATGAGGGATAAAGATTTTGTTAGATATGGGGAAAAAATGTCTGTTTTATGGAATAGAATTGATACAGAACTTGCTCCCTATATTAAAGGGAATGAAAAATTAGAAATTAGATTTAAAGAAATTAATAGAGAAGCTGGAAATAGATTTAGAGAAATTCAAGGAAAATTAGAAAGAAAAGAAATCACTGATTTAGAAGAAATAATACGACCATATGAACAGTTTTTAAAAGAGACAGTGCAAGTATTAGAAGATTTTATTAAATTAGTAGAACAAACTAAGGAAAAATCAATGAACATCGAACAATAATAATAAATAAAAATTCAAAATTATTTTTATGTCAGAGGATAATTTAATCAAAGAAAATAACAAAGATTCTAATTTTAATCAAATTAAACCTAAAGAAATTGTGGAAGAAATGCAGGAATCATATATTGATTACGCAATGTCAGTGATTATTTCTCGGGCATTGCCTGATATTCGCGATGGACTTAAGCCAGTTCATCGTCGTATATTATATGCTATGAATGAAATGGGATTGACTCATCAAGCTAAATATCGCAAATCAGCTGCCATTGTTGGGGAAGTTATGGCTAAATACCATCCCCATGGTGATTCTTCTATCTATAACTCTTTGGTTAGAATGGCCCAAGATTTTTCTCTTAGATATCCTTTAATTCAAGGGCAGGGTAATTTTGGAACTATTGATGATGCGCCAGCCCAGATGCGTTATACAGAAGCTCGTCTTTCAAAAATCGCTCAAACAATGTTCTCAGATATTAAAAAACAAACTATTGATTTTAAAGACAATTATGATGGTACTAAAAAAGAACCTATGTTTTTACCAACAGTCATTCCTCAACTGCTCTTGAATGGCTCGCTTGGAATTGCAGTTGGAATGTCTACTAACATCCCTTCTCATAATTTAACTGAAGTTTGTCAAGCTCTTATTTTTTTAATTGATCATCCCAAGGCTACCCTTAGCGATGTTTTTCAATTTATTAAAGGACCTGATTTTCCTGGTGGAGGAATAATCTACAATCAAAAAGAAATTATAAATGCTTATGTTCAAGGAAGAGGAAGGATTTTAATAAGAGCTAAGGTAGAAATAGAGGAATCTTTTAAAGATAAAAAGTCTAAAATTATTATTAAAGAACTTCCTTTTCAAACCAGTAAATCTCTATTAATAAAAAGTTTTGATAAATTAATGCGAGAAAATAAAGTACAAGGAATTAGTAGTATTCGTGATGAATCTGATAAAAAAGGTTTAAGAATTGTGATTGATATCCAAAAAAATAGATCTTGCAAGAAAATTCTTAATCAATTATATTATTTAACTAATTTGCAAAAATTTTTTTATTTAAATATGCTGGTTTTAGTCAATGCAAAAGAACCTAAAACTTTATCATTAATAGAAATTTTATTGCTTCATATTAAACATCGTCAAGAGATTGTTTTTCGAAGGATTAAGTTTGACCTTCAGAAAACTAAAGAGCGATTGCATATTTTAGAAGGATTGGTGATAGCATTGAAAAATATAGATAAAGTGATTGCTATAATTAAAAAATCAAGCAACAGAAATAATGCCAAAGAGAAATTGATGATTGAGTTCAATCTCTCTGATATTCAAAGTGAGGCTATTGTAGAAATGAAACTTAGTTCTTTGGTCAAAATAGAAGCAGAAAAATTAGAAGATGAATTAAAAGAAAAAAGCAAAACCATTAAAGAATTGGCATTAATTTTAAATAATCCAAGCAAAATTGACGGAATTATTAAGCAAGAATTGGAAGGCTTGATAGTAGCATATGGAGATAAAAGAAGAACTATGGTAGTAGAAGAAGAGCCTGGCGAAGTAAATGCTGAAAGTTTTATCCCAGATGAAAAAACTATTATTGTTTTAACTAAGCAAGGATATATTAAAAGAATGGATTTAAATCTTTATAAAAGTCAGCATAGAGGAGGCAAGGGGATTGTGGGAATTAAAACTTATGATAATGATTGGGTAGCTCATTTTATTTTAGTTCATACTTTTGATAATTTATTATTTTTTACTAATTTAGGTAAAGTTTTTTCCATACCTGTTCATCATATCCCAAAACATAGTCGAATTTCTAAAGGGAGAGGACTGACAAATTTTTTACCTATTGAACCAGAAGAAAAGATACTAGCTGTTTTATCTTTAAATCAAAAAGACAAATTAAAGACGAAATATTTGATTATGGCTACTAAAAATGGCTTAGTGAAAAAAACTGCTTTAGAAAATTTTAAAAAAATTAGAAAATCTGGATTAATAGCTATTAAATTGAAATCCGATGATGCTTTGATTGCTGTTAAAAAAATAAATGATAAGGATGAAATAATGTTGTTTACAAAAAAAGGGCAAGCAATTAGGTTTCAAGAAGAGCAGATAAGACCGATGAATAGAGCAACAGTTGGCAATAAGGGTATTAGATTAAGAAAAGATGATAGTATTATCGGGATAGAGGTGATTAATAAGGAAAAAAAGCAAAATAATTTATTAGTAATTACAGAAAATGGCTATGGCAAAAAAACTAAAATAACTGAATATCGTTCCCAAAGTAGAGGAGGAGTCGGAATAAAAACAGTTAAGATTACTCAGAAAATAGGTCATCTTGCTAAAGTAAAAATTTTAGATGATGATGGAACTTTAATTATTATTTCTAAAAAAGGACAAGTAATTAAGACTTCTCTAAAAAATATTCCTGTTTTGAGCAGGGTAACACAAGGCGTAAAAGTAATTCAAATTAAACCTAATGATCAAGTAGCTCAAGTTATCTGTGTTTAAATAATTTAATAATCCTCAAATTTTTGGACAAAACAAAGTTTATTTTTTCATTTTTTTTATATTAATATACTATGTTTTTAAATCCTAATCAAATTTTAGAGCAACTTAATCTTAAAGAAAATATCACTGCTGCTGATTTTGGTTGTGGGTCAGGAGGTTGGACAATTCCTTTAGCTAAATTTTTAGAGAGGGGAAAAGTATATGCTTTAGATATTTTGCCGGAGCCTCTTGCAGTATTAAAAAACAAAATTTCTTTGGAAGGACTCACAAATGTTAAAGTTAAACAAAGCGATTTAGAAAAAGAAAAAGGGTCAGGCCTTCCTAATAATCATTTTGATCTTGTTTTAATACCAAATATACTTTTTCAATCTAAAAATAAAAAAGCAATAATTGTAGAGGCTAAAAGAATAGTAAAGCAAATAGGACAGATAGTGATTATTGATTGGAAAAAAGAGAGTCCTTTTGGTCCTAATAAGAAGAATATTGCTTTGGTAGCAGAAATAAAAGAAATTGCTAAGACAATAGGTTTGAAAGAAAAACAAACACTTAATGCTGGAGATTATCATTATTGTTTAGTCTTTGGAAAATAAATAGATAATAAACAATAAACAATAGACAATAGATAATAAACAATAGTAAAGAAGTGTGAAACATAAAACATGAAACTTGAAACTTGAAACAAAAAATTAATACTTAATTTTTAAATCCAAAATCCAAAATCACAAATTCCAAATAAATTCAAAATTCAAAACTCAAAATACAAAACCACAGTTCAAAAGTTAAAACCTGAAACTTGAAGCTTGAAACATTAAAAATTATTATTTTACGTTTTACGTTTCACGCTTCACGCTTCATGTTTTTTGTTTTGCATTTTGATTTTTGATTTTATATTATTATTAATTTA
>CAYUUM010000034.1:0-3951 GCA_964447915.1 uncultured Candidatus Saccharibacteria bacterium
CGACTCCCCGGAGGGGCCTTTTTGATTTTTGATTTTATTTTATTATTATATTATATCATAAAATCCTGAATTTGAAATTATTAGATTAAACCCTGTTAAATGTTTTAACAGGATAAATCTCAAGCTATGAATTTTAATCAAGTAAAGAATAATAATGATCAAGAGAAAGTAATTACTGTTGCTGAACTGATTGATTATATTAACCAACGAATTACATTCCAAAGATTAATTGTTGAGGGAGAAATAGGACAAAGAATTAATCAGTATCCAGGATTTATTTTTTTTAATTTATTGGATAATGAAAAAACCGCTATGATCTCCTGTTTTGCTTTTAAGAATATCCTTAATCAATTAGGTGTCAATTTAAAAGAAGGAATGAAAATTAAAATTTTAGGATATCCACGAGTAAGAAAAGAAAAAGGGACATTAAGTTTTTTTGTAGAAAAAATTGAATTGCAAGGAGAAGGAATTTTAAAAAAACAGTTTGAAATATTAAAAAAACAATTAGAAAAGCAAGGTTATTTTGATATTAAACATAAACAAAAACTTCCTTTGCTCTGTCAAAAAATTGGAGTAATCAGCTCTAAATATGGAAAAGGAGCTTTAAAAGATTTTACAACTCAATTAGAGAATTTTGGATTAGAAATATTCTTTTTTCATAGCAAAGTAGAAGGGATAACAGCTGTTGATGAAATCATAACCGGAATTCAATTATTTAATCAAAGATTACCATTAATAGACGCATTAGTGATTACAAGAGGAGGTGGAGACTGGGAAAGTCTTAAAGCATTTAATTCTGAAAGATTAGCTAAAGCTATTTTTATTTCAAAAATTCCAATAATAGTTGGCGTGGGACATGAAAATGATCTAACTTTATCTGGGTTAACAGCAGACGTCCGCGCCTCCACTCCAACTCATGCTGCTAAAATTATTATTGAAAATTGGAAAAAAATTAAAAACTATTTAGAAAATTTTCTTCCTCAAGAACTAAATCAAAAAATGAAAGCTCAAATTATAAATAAAAATCACAAAATTGAACTTTTGTTTAAAAATTTAAATTTTACTTGTCAAAAGATATTCAAAAAAATAGATATTATTGAACAAATCACAAATAATAATTTAATAAAAATAAAGAATTTAATTAATGCCTATTATTCTGAATTATCTCAAAAACAAGACAAAACTATTGAAGCTGCTGATAGATATTTTAAAATAATAAACCTTTTCTTATCCCAGCAAAAAGAAAAACTATTCCTTAATAATCCTAATTTAAAATTAAAACAAGGGTATAGTATTGTTTTTAACGCAAAAAATCAAATTGTTAAAAACACTAATATGGTTAATTTAGAAGAAAGAATAACAGCTACCATCTATAACGGAAAAATAAGCTCTATTGTAAAAAATATTAAAAAAGATTAAAATTTAATTTATGACTAAAGATAATAAAAAAAATAAAAACTTTGACTTTAATGAAGCTTTTAAAAAAATTGAAAAAATTAATCAATGGTTTGAAAAACAAGATCTTGATTTAGAGCAGGCACTTCTTAAATATGAAACAGCTATGGATTTAGTAAAAAAATGCAAGCAAAGATTAAAAAAAACAGAAAATAAATTTGAAGAAATAAAAGAGAAATTTGAAAAATCAGAAAATGAAAATTAATTTGGCAATTATTAAAATAATAGTATTTTTTAGTTATGAATTTAGTCCTCTATCGCAAATATAGACCTCAAACATTCAAAGAGCTTATTGGACAAGAAGAAACAGTCAAGGTTTTAACTAATGCAATTGCCACTGATGCATTGGCTCATGCTTATCTATTTGTTGGTCCACGAGGAACAGGAAAGACTTCTCTTGCTAGAATTTTAGCCAAAACTATCAATTGTTTAAAAAGAAAAGCAGGAAAGTTTGAGCCATGTGATGAATGTAGTTCTTGTTTAGAGATTAAAAAAGGAAAATCAATGGATTTAATTGAAATTGATGCAGCATCTCATCGAGGAATAGACGAAATAAGGCAACTTCGGGAAGAAATGCGTTTTAATCCAATCAAATCCAAATATAAAGTTTACATTTTAGATGAGGCCCATCAATTAACTGTCCATGCCTTTAATGCTTTGTTAAAAACATTAGAAGAGCCATTATCTCATGCTATTTTTATTTTAATTACCACAGAAGGACATAAAGTGCTACCAACAATTGCTTCACGTTGTCAAAGACTTAATTTTAATAAATTAAATTTATCCCAAATTGTCACTCGCTTGGAAATTTTAGTAAAATTAGAAAAAATAAAAATAGAAAAACAAGCCCTTAAATTAATTGCTGTAAATTCAGAAGGAGCAATTAGAGACGCTGAAAATCTTTTAGAAAAAATTATTGTTTTTTGTTCAAGTAATTCATCTGAGGTAATAACCATCAAGGATATTAGATTATTTTTAGGAATTCCAGAAATAAAAATAATCAATGAACTTCTAACTTATTTAATTAATAAAAAAACAAGCCAAGGAATTAAACTAATAAATAAAATTTATGAGCAAGGGGTTGATTTACAAAAATTTTTAAAATTATTTATAAGCTATTTAAGAGAAATTTTAATTTTAAAAATTAATCCAGAAATAGATACTTTTTTATTAGCCAGTCTTACTAAAGAAGAACAAGAAGAAATGAAAAACCAGGTTAATAAAATACAAGAGATAAAATTGCATGAGATATTAAATCTATTTTTAGAAACAGCAGAAAAGCTTAAAACATCTTTTATTCCCCAATTACCAATAGAATTAGCAATTGTTAAGTTAACAAACAAGGAGCCGAGCTCCTTTTAGAGCCTTTTAAAATAGCAAAAAGGAGCTCGGCTCCTTTTCTGCTCCTTTCTTAAAAAAAATAAGAAAATGAGAAAAATTCAATTCATCAATAACGAATATTATCATATTTATAATCGCGGAGTAGATAAACGCAAAATTTTTATAGATGAAACAGATTATCAAAAATTTTTAAGAAATTTAAGAGATTTTAATAACAAGTCTTATTACGAAGAAAGAGCGAGGGCTTTAGAAGAAAAAAAGGAGCTCGGCTCCTTTTTGAAAGAATTCGACGAGATAGTTGAAGTAATAACTTATTCGTTAATACCAAATCATTTTCATTTAATATTAAGACAGTTAGTTGATAATGGTATATCGAATTTTATGCATAAACTGGGCACCAGTTTTACTAATTATTTTAATAAAAAATATGATCGTTCTGGCTCTCTTTTCCAAGGTGCTTATAAAATAATTCAAGTAAAAAACAATAATTATCTTTTATGGCTGAGCGCTTATATTAATGGCAATATTGAGATTCACCAAATTGAGAAAGCAAAGCTTTATAAATGGTCAAGTTTAAAAAATTTTCTAGGAAAAGAGCAAAATGAAATATTGGGGAATATAGATATTATTCTTTCTCAATTTAGAGATTATCAAGATTATAAAATTTTTGTTAATCAGGTGATTAAAGAAAGTAAAACAAAAAAAGAAATGGAAAAGTATTTATTAGAGAAATTAATTTAGGAAGAAATAAAAAGGAACAAAAAGGCAAAAAGGAGCTCGGCTCCTTTTACTCCTTTTAGAATTTTTTTTGCGGGATCGTCTAATGGCAGGACACTAGGTTTTGGTCCTAGGAATCGGGGTTCGAGTCCCTGTCCCGCAGCATTTTTTTCTTAACAAAAAAATGCTGTGTCTTTTATTCAAAAAACCCAGTAATCAATATGCACGAACAGAGATAAGAATCTCTGTTTTTGCTTTATTTATAGATATTTATATCATTTAACAAAAAACCATACTATTTTCAGCATGGTTTTTTTTATAAGGTTATATTAAGAAATCAAATTAAATTAGACTATTCTAATCTACTTTTATATGTGTTAATTCTAAACTTCAGTTCCCCATTGTTATTGTGTTTGAAATTTTTTCTGTGTCAAAAAA
>CAYUUM010000035.1:0-3945 GCA_964447915.1 uncultured Candidatus Saccharibacteria bacterium
TAATTTGTTTAGAATTTGGTGCTTAGAATTTGTAATTTATTTGTTTAGTTATGACAAAACAAAAATTATTAACTAAATATCAAGGATTGCGCCTTCCTCTTTTTATTGAAAAACACGAGGACAGATTTTATGTTGTTGAATGTCCAGTTCTTGAAGGTTGTTATACTCAAGGAAAAACTATTGATGAGGCGCTTAAAAATATTCGCGAAGTGATTAAATTGATTCTTGAAGAAAAAAAGAATCAAGAAATTCTTAGAGATTATCGCCCTAAAGAATTAAGTCTTCATACCATAACATTGTAATTTTTATGGATAGATTACCGATTTTATCAGGTAAAGAGATTATTAAAATTTTAGAAAAGATTGGTTATTATAAAACGCGTCAAAAAGGTAGTCATATTCGTTTGTTCTGTCCTAATAAAAAGTCAATTACTATTCCAGATTATAAGATAATCAGCAAAGGTCTTTTAAGAAAAATTTTGCGTGATGTTGAGATTTCAAGAAAGAAAAAAATCAATAAACAATTAACAACTAATAATAAACAATAAACAATAAACAATGAACAATAAATTACAAATTCTAAGCACCAAATTACAAACAAATCCAAAATTACAAATTCTAAATTCTAAACTATTTAATGTTTTGAATTTTGGTCATTAGAATTTAGATATTGTTTGTGATTTGTAATTTGTGATTTGTAATTTATTTTTTTTATGATTGGGCATTTTATTGGAAATTAGAAATTAGAAATTAAAATGCTTTGCGTTTCAAGTTTCAGGTTTCAGGTTTTATATTTTGGATTTTGAATTTTGAAATTATTTAGTATTTAGGTATTAGAATTTAGGATTTTTAATTTTTGACTTTTGATATTTGCATTTTGATTTTATTTGTAATTTATGTTTGAGTTTTTATTAGCAATACTTCCAATAGTATTGCTTTTATTTTTAATCTTAGTATTAAAATGGCGGATTGCTAAAGCAATGTTGTTATCGCTTTGTCTATTATTATTAGTAGTGATTTTTGGATGGCAAATGCCTTTTAATTGGATTTTAGGAGCTAGTATTAAGGGAATATTATTTGCTTTAGAAATATTAATTATTATTTTAGGGGCTCTTTTTTTTCTTAGTATTTTAAATAAAAAAGGATTTAAAGAAAAATTTAAAACTATTTTTCAGGAAATTAGCAAAGATAGAAGAATCCAAGTTGTTATAATTGGTTTTGTTTTTGCTTCTATTATTGAAGCAAGTGCTGGTTTTGGGACGCCAGCTATATTATTAGCTCCAGTGCTTGTATTTTTAGGCTTTCCTGCATTAGCAGCTGTTACTTTAGTTTTAATTGGCGCTTCTATTTCTACAATTTTTGGCGCCTTAGGTTTACCAGTAATTTTAGGATTTAGAGATGTTTTAGTTAATCACAATATTAGCTTGACAGAGATATCTACCTTGATAAGTTTCAGTAATATTCTGATGGTCTTTTTGATTCTATTATCAATGATAGTTGTTTTAGTTTATGTTTTTGGTCATAAAAAAAATAGAAAAATAAAATATATATTAGAAATAGTGCCATTTTTGATTTTTACTTCTTTAATAGTAACTATTCCAGGCGTAGCAATTAGTTGGTTGATTGGGCCAGAACTTCCAGCTTTATTAGGTGGAATAATAGGTTTAATTTTAGTTATTGTTGTTGTTCAGAAAAAATGGCTTATTCCTAAAAAAGAGTGGGACTTTGATCAAGTAAAAATTAGAGAGATAAAAGGTGTTTCTAAAGATAAAAAACTCCTATCTTTATTATTACGTTTATTGATTCCTTATTTTTTTCTTGTTTTAATTTTATTTTTATCTCGTGCTGATTTTTTACCTTTTAAACAATGGTTGCAGTCTGCAATTAGAATAAATTGGCAGAATATCTTAGGGACAAATATTGATTATTTGTTTAGTTTTTTATATTCTATTGGAATTTTATTAATAATAGTAGGCTTAATAAATGGATTGATTTATAAAATAAAGTTTTTTGAACTGAAAAATAGTTTTAAAAATAGCTTGTTAAAGCTTAAAACTCCTTTTTTTGCTTTAATGGTAATTTTAATCTTTGTAAAAATTTTTATTTATTCTGGATATGAACAGGTTGATAGTCTTATTATTGTTTTAGTTCAAGGATTATCCCAATCGCTTGGAACTTTTTACCCTATTTTTTCTCCAGTTATTGGAAGTATAGGGTCTTTTATTACTGGGTCAACCACTGTTTCTAATATATTATTAGGAAAAGCTCAAGCTGATATTGCTTTGGGATTAGGATTAAGCGCAACAACAATGCTAGCTATTCAGGGCATTGGCGCTGCCTTAGGAAATATGATTGCTTTTTATAATATTGTTGCTGTTTGTTCTGTGGTTGAAATAAAACAAAAAGCAAGCAAAGTCATTTTATATAATTTACCAGTAGTAATAATTTTAGGTTTAATTTTGGGTTTGTTTGCTTTTTTTGTTTTGTTTTAGCAATACTTGAGGAGGCTTGAGTAAGGTCGGACCTTCCTCAGACCTTAGATGTTTTGACTTTTGAAAAAACTATGCTATACTAAAAATACACTATATTTAGTAATTTAATATTATTCCAAAGACAATAGGCAATATTAGATAAGCCCTATCAAGGAAGTAGATAAAATATTAATATTTAAATATTTTTATACTGCTTTCTTCACAGCAGTTTTTTGTTATTTTATATTTTATTTTGTTATGGCAATTACAAAGGAAAAAAAGCAGGAAAAAATTAAAGAATTGCTTAATTTATTAGTAAATCAGCCATCAATGATTTTTGCTGATATTAAAGGATTAGATTGTCAAGCGCTTTTTGATTTCCGAAAAAGACTTAAATCTGAATCAGGATGTATTAAAGTGATAAAAAAAACTTTAGCTATTCGCGCTTTTCAAGATAAAGGTTATCCAATTACTAAAAATGATTTAATTGGTCAAACTGCATTAATTTTTGGTTTAAAACAAGGCAATAGTCTAAAAATAAGTTATGAGTTTGCTCAAACAAACAAGCATTTTAAAATTATAAATGGATTTTTTGACAATAGATTAATTAATCAAAAGCAGATTTATTTATTAGCAACTTCACCTTCTAAAGAAGTTATTCTTCAACAAATTAATGGTATTATTACAAGTCCTTTATCGCAATTAGTTTTTACTTTAGAGCAAGGTATTAGAAAATTTATGATGATTTTACTTGAAATTCAAAAAAAGAAAAAAATCAATGAACAATTAACAACTAACAATAAACAATAAACAATAGCATAAACTCAAAACACAAAACTCAAAAGTCAAAACCACAGCTCAAAAGTTAAAACCTGAAACCTGAAACCTGAAACGCAAAGCATTTTAATTTTCCTTGTCGCTAAAGGCGACTCCCCGGAGGGGCCTTTTTGCATTTTGATTTTATTTATATTTTATATTTTATATTTATATTATGACTGACAAAATATCTACAAAAAAACAAACTAAAACAGAAAAAAAGCCAATAGCTTCAAATAAGTTTAAATCTTTAGTTGAGCAAATAGAACAAATGACTGTTTTAGAATTAATTGAATTAACTGAAATTTTGCAAAAAAAATTTGGTGTTTCAACTATAGCTCAACCAGTAGTAGCATCTGCTGAAGGCAGTAAGCAAGACCAAAACAAGGAGATAAAAGAAGAAAAAGCTTTTTTTAACATTGAACTTCATAGTATTGGTGATAAAAAAATTGAAGTTATTAAAGCTGTTCGTGATATTACAGCTAAGGGATTAAAAGAATCTAAGGATTTGGTTGATTCAGTTGCTGAAGGATTTCAATTAGTTAAGGAAAAGGTTAAAAAAGAGGAAGCTGAGGAAATTAAGAAAAAACTTGAAACAGTTGGAGCAAAAGTAAAATTAGTATAATAGGGGAATTAAAATTAGAATTTGGAATCTAGAA
>CAYUUM010000036.1:0-3701 GCA_964447915.1 uncultured Candidatus Saccharibacteria bacterium
AATCCACCAATTTCTTGTAAAAAATGATTGACAAAAACTTCAGAAGCATTAGCAATTAAAGCAAAAATAGCTGGTCCAAAATTAACTAATAAAACAGCAGCAATAAATTTTGGTAATAGTGTTTTTATTTCATACTCTTTTATTCTTAAGGCTGTTCCTATAGCAATAGCAACTAAGATAAGAATAAAAAACATATTTACTAAGGTAACCACTGCAGTCCATCCATACTCAATAATTGGGTTAGCGAGAGTAAAATCCAAACCAAGAAATTCAGGAGTGGTAACCCACATTAAAATCCTTTCACTTAACACAAAAAAGTAATATGCCAAGAAAGGCACTAGAGCTACAGCAAGCATTGTTCTGCCAACATCTTTTGTCCAAACAACAAGTTCTGCTATTCCAAAGGCTGCTGATCCTTGTATAATTCCATAAAAAAATAAAAATATTCCTAATAATAAAGACCCAGCTAAAATTAGTTTTTTTCTCTTTTTAACAAAAGAAAAAATTTTTTGGCATTGATTATTTTTAGATAAACATTTAAATAATTTCTTTAAAAACAATCGATAAGTAATCAAAAAATTTAATTTCCTATTTACTGCCAAACAGCAGATTTTACTACTAATATTTTTAAACATAGCATAAAAATTATCAATAAATAAAAATATGTTAAGTATATTAATTTCTAATTTCTAATATCTAATATCCAAATATTTTAGACATTAGAAATTAGACATTTAAACTTTTATGTTGAATAGACTATTTTTTTTCTTGTTCTCGAGCTTTTTTTATAGCAATAATTTGCTCAGGGTCAGTAGTAATTATTTGATCTTCGCTATATGAAGGCACTACCTGTAAAACAACATGTTTTGTCCCAGCAAAAAAAATTCCTTCTCCAATAGGAGATTCTAATAAAATGAATTTTTCCTGATCAGTTAAATGAAAAGTTTCAGCTACCAGATTAATAGTTGCTGATGATTGTTTCAATAAAAACCGCAGAGCGGAATTAGTAATAATAGGCTGTCCATAAGGAGATCTAATAAAATCACTAACATCTTGAGTAATAGTGCTTACTCCTAGCCAATATTTCCTAGCTCTTTTCACTAAAGAAAATAAAAATTTAGCCCCTTCTTCAGTCTGCATCATCCACCAAGCCTCATCAATCAATAATATCCTCTTTTTCAAAACAGCCCTTATATTAGTCCAAATATATTTTAAAATCATATACATAGCTATCGGCTGCAGATCTTCTTCCATATCACGCAAAGCAAAAACAATCATATTGCTATTCATATTAATATTTGTTTCTTGATTAAAAAAATTAGCATATGCTCCTTCAGTAAACTTTTTTAGTTTAATTACTAATGTTTCAGCTCCTTCCATAGTTTCTAATACATCCTGCAAGTCAATCATTTTTGGAACCTCTATGTTAGAAAAATCTGACTCAGGAGTAATATCTCGAGCCGCATAAGTCTCATATAAAGCCTTATTAATAATAGCCTCTTCTACTGGTGTTAATCCTTTAAACATAATAGCTATTAGACCTACTAAATCTATAATATTATTCCTAAGAATATCTTCAGCTGTTTGATCATCATCTTCTCTTATCAATGGTAAATCAAAAGGATTAAGACGATATTTTGAACCCAAAGAAATTTTTAAAAATGCTCCACCTACTGCTTCACATAAATGTTCATATTCATTCTCTGGATCTATTACAATAACATCAATGCCAAATATTAAAGAACGAAGTATTTCTAATTTTTGAAAATAACTTTTCCCTCCACCTGATACTGAAAAAATAACCATATTAGCATTTTCTAAGCTAAACCTATCAAACAAAACTAACGAATTATTATACTTGTTAATACCATATAAAATTCCCTTATCACTTGTCAAATCAGAAGAAACAAAAGGAAAAATGGTAGACAAGGGAGAAGTATTCATTGAAGTGGTGACATTAATCTTATCTAAAAGATAAGGGAAAACTGTTGTTGCTCCTTTCTTTTGTTGAAAAGTAGTTGGTTTAATATAAATCAAACGACTTTCCAAAATTTGTCTCAATTGTACTTCAGCTTCTTCTATCTCTTTTATTGTATCTCCACAAATAGTGATATAAAGACCAACCTTAAACATTCTTTCCTGAGCAGTTATTAATCTTTTTCTTAAAGTTTCTAAATCAGAAAAACTAGTTTCCAAAGCAGGATCAGAAATCAATCCTTTTTCTTGCCTTTCAATTAGCTCTGCTTGAACTTCTGTTATCTTCTTTCTCAATTGCTTCAAAATAATAAAATTATCAACCGGAGAAATATATATAGCAATATTCATTGGAAAACTCATATCAATAACAGGTGAAAACCAAGCAGTGGTTAAATATCTAGAAAAAGAAAAAATAAAAAAAGTTCTACTAATCCGTTCTCCTATATATAAAGAGCCAGAAAAAATTTTAATCGCAGAAGGGGCAATGACATCTGCTATTTTAATGCTTTGCTGAAGTTTTGTAAAAGCTTCTTCTCCTGCAATTTTTGATAATCTCTTTTTATTTTTAAACAAATTTTTTAATAAAGGATTTTTTTTCATAAATCTTCATAGACAGATTATATTAATTAAAAATATCATGCTTGACTAAACCTTTTTGTTCTATGAATATTTTTTACTTAAACCTTTGCTTTAAAAAAATAGCATTGGATTTATTTATATTTTATTTATATTTAAAAACTCTATCTATTACACAACAACTTATATCACTATTTCTCCAACAAAATAGCAATAAAAATATAAAAATTAATTAGAGAAAAACCTTGCTTTCAGCCAGAGGCTTGTTGTTTTACAACAAAGCCCTGTTTTTGCAATTATATAATTAGAATCTAAAATTATTAGCTTATTAACTCTGGAGGAACTTCTGGACAAAATCCAATCTCTGCCTCCCTAGGATTATGAATGCTCCAATAAAGTTCCATTAATTCTCTAGAATTAAGTGGAACTGCTTGAATTCCACACCTTTTTATTCCAGAAATTACAAAATCCCTTCTTTGAAATAATTGATGACGAAATCGTTCAAATTGTTTCTCAGGAATACTTTTCTGTGTAACAAAAGATGTTTTAATAGTTTCCGCAATTCCTCCTTGTTTTTTCTTCCCTCCTATTGAAATTTCAAAGGGGATAACCATATAAAAACTCTTGCTCATTATGACTCCTGTTTCTATTATGCTTTGGATAAACTTATAATACTCTATTGCCTCTGCTTTAAGAAGTTTATTTCTTTGCTTTTCTTTAGCTTCATTGATTTTTTGAAGATACTGATTAATATTTAACCTTTGAGATTGAATAAATATTTGAACTGAAAAATCTAAAGAATTTAAAAATGATTGAAATTGATAAACAACTGCATCTTGTTCTTCTTCTGATTTTAAAGCAAAATTCGTAGAAGAAACTAATAAGATACTTCTTAGGGCTTTGTTTTTTAAAATTACCACTCCTTTTCGAATTTCACTTATCTCTAAAAACCCCTGGGTTGGTATATTTTGAAGCATATTTTATTTTAACAAATAATAATATTTTACTATATTATATAATACCACAACAATATTCTTTGGTCAAACTAAAGACAATCATTAAACACAAAATGCAAAATAAAAAAATTCAAAATTAGAATTTTAATCAAAATTCAAAATAACTCTATATGAGAAATATGGCGCTTCGCT
>CAYUUM010000037.1:0-3626 GCA_964447915.1 uncultured Candidatus Saccharibacteria bacterium
TAAAACTGCTCGTATTTTAGGGTTAGGTTATCCTGGAGGACCTGTTATTGCTGAGAAAGCTCAACAATGGCAATCCGCAATCCGTAATTTGCAATTCGCAATTCATTTACCTCGACCAATGATTTATCAAAAGAATTATGACTTTAGTTTTTCTGGACTGAAAACAGCAGTTTTGTATCATTATCAAACTCAAGATAAAAAAACACAGAAAGACTTGCATTATATTCAAGAAATGTGCTATCATATTCAACAAGCTATTATTGATGTTTTAATTATTAAAACTATTCAAGCAGCTAAACAGTATCAAGTAAAATCTATTGTTATTGGTGGTGGAGTAGTGGCTAATCAAGAGTTAAGAAAGCAATTTTTAGCAATGATAAAAAAAGAGATACCAAGAGTGCAATTTTTATTGCCAGAATTAAAATATAGCACTGACAATGCAGTGATGATAGCAGTTCAAGGTTATTTTCAAAATAAAGGTAAGGGCAAAGAATAGTTTTGGTCTTTATTAAAAAGCTGGGGTGGTGGAATTGGTAGACACGTTAGCCTTAGGAGCTAATGACTTTTAGTTGTGCGAGTTCGAATCTCGCTCCCAGCACTAATTATAAGTATTATATAAAATATTTCTGTTGTGTAGCAATCTGCGTTGTTGTTTTTTTGATAAAATAGCAACCTATATTATTTTACATTAAGAAGATATTTTTAATCAAAAAATAAAAAAATAGCAAATATATTTGCTATTTTTTTATTATCTTTCTAAAAGAATAAATAAAATTTAGAGGTCTTTGAAATTTATTTATATTAAAATTTTTAAAAACCTGCGAAGAATCTAATCATTGCTGGGATAGCCCCGACAATCATTACAAGAAGAAATCCAAGAGCTGCATAAAGTATAAAGTTTTTCCCTTTTGATACTTTATCTGTATCACCAGCTGCAGTCATAATTTTAATGCCTCCTATTATAAGAAGGATGGTAAAGAGGGGTATTAAAAACCAAATTATTACACGAGTTACAAAGCCAACTGTGCCAAGTAGGCAAATAATTCCCCATGCTCCTGTTTGTACTGCAGCATTACTATTTTCATCTCCTACTGTTGTTCCGGCCTCAATGTCCAACCTGCCTTGTATATCAAAATGCCTCGCTTGTTCTGCTGTAAAAGTTACTGTTGATCGCATTGTACATTGTCTTGCTATCTCAGCCTCAACAGGAGATGGTAGAAATAATAGACCACTAATTGTAGTTATAAATAATAATGTTAAAACTAATTTAAAAAATTTCTTCATAGTTTTTTTAATTATTTGATATATATAAATAAAATTTAATTTTAATTGATTAAATTTTTTCGACCTTTGTTTTTATATTATAATATATTATACATAACAAAAAGTCAAAAGTCAAAATGATTTTTATTAAATTGCCAAATTGTCTAATTGGGGAGTATGAATTACGAATTGTAATTATTTAATTATTTAATTTGATAATTAATTTGTAATTCGCAATTCGTAATTAAGTAATTCAATAATTATTATTGCTTTCATTTTGATTTGTGATTTTTAAACATTTTTGAATGAGCTTGAAAAAAATCCGTTAAGTTTCATCTGGTCGGGGTACCCGGATTCGAACTGGGACTAAATCCTCCCAAAGGACTCGTGCTACCATTACACTATACCCCGTAAAAATCTAAAATAGTTTATTTTTGAAAAGATAAATTAAATGGAATTATAGGTTAGATTAATTTTTCTTTACAAATAAAATTATACCTTTTTTATAGTCGTTGTTTTAATTGTCTCTGAAATCAATTTGATTATATTTAATTTTTCTTCTGCTATTCTTACTTCTTTTATTTTTGCTTTAGTTTTTGGGCTTTTAGGAAGAAAACGACTACAACAATCTTGATCTGGCAAAATAGATAATTTGTAAGTTCCAATTTCTTTAGCCTTATTAATAATTTCTTCTTTATCCATTCCAATTAAAGGTCTTAGAATAAGAATATCAACCGAGTCTTCAATTGTTTTTATATTTTCTAATGTCTGAGAGGCGACTTGCCCTAAGCTTTCTCCAGTAATTAAAGATAATGCTTTTTCTTTTTGAGCTATTCTTTCAGCGATTCTCAACATCATTCGACGATATAAGATTATTCGTAAATTAGCAGGAGTATAAATTAGAATTTGTTTTTGAATATCAGCAAAGGGGACCAAATAAAGCTTAGCAATGCTTTGGTATTGTTTAAAAATTTTAACTATTTTTTCAACTTTTTCAATAGATTGTTTATTAGCATAGGGGTAGGCGTGAAAGTGAACAAAGACAGTTTGAATTCCTCTTTTTAATCCATAAAAAACAGCAACCGGAGAATCAATTCCTCCAGAAAGGAGAACTATTGCCTTTCCACTTGTTGATACAGGCAATCCGCCTAGCCCTTTAATTTTTTTAAGGTAAGAAAAAGCAAAATTTTCTACTATTTCAATAAAATAAGTAATCTCAGGCTGTTTTAAATCAACCCTTTTATTTAATTTATTAATAATAAAAGCACCAATTTCTTGATTGATTTCAGGAGAGGTTAAAAAGAAATTTTTTTTGGATCTTTTGGTAAGAATTTTAAAAGTTTGGAATTTTTGCTGTTTTAAAATTTTTAGAGCTTGATTTTTAATAGCTAATATAGTTTGCTCTGAATTTGTACTAAAAGCAAAATAAGCAATTCCTGCTATCTTTTGTAAAGAAGCAGTTATTGATGATTGTTTTTTTATTCCTTGAGAGCTGAGTTTAATAATAATTCTACCAGAAATTCTTTGAATTGATTTCCAAAAGATAGGATTAATTTGGTTTTTAATATTTTTTATGAGTTTTCCTTCAAAAAATTTTCTATTTTTTTCTTTCAAAGCTATTTCATGATAATGACAAATAATATAGTCCATAAAAGTATTAGAGGTAGAGTTTGTTGCTTCGTAATATCAATATTTTTTCAAATTTCAGAGATTTTAATTAGTTATTTTAGAAAAGATTAGGCATTTTAGGTGTTTCAGGCATTTTTGGCATTTCGGATTTTTTTCATTCTCGCTCTATTGCTTTTTCTATAGTTTGCCCTATCCTTCCTTGAATTTGTTCAATTTTTTCCATTTGCTCTTGCAATTGTTTATGTAAATCTTCAAGTTTTTCTTCTAATTCCTCTTTTTCTTCCCCAATTGCTTTTTCTAATCTTCTCTGAGTCTCATTTAGTATCTCTTTAGTCCGGTCAGCTTTTCCTAATTCTTCTTCAAATTCTTCTAATTTCTCCACAATTTCTTCTTTTTCTTCTAAAATCCTTTCTGCATTCATTGCTAATTTCTCAGCTGCTATTGCTTGACTAAACGCTTCACTATAATTTCCTTGCTCAAAAACTTGTCCAGCAATATTTAATTTTTCTTCAGCTTCGGTTAATAATTCAAGGACAACTATTGGTGCTTCGATTATTATTCCCTCTTCTATCATTTCAAGTATTTCTTCTTTGATATCAAATAGTTCTTCTCTGGCATCTTGAATCTGTTCCAAAGCTCTTTCTCTTATTTCAATTATTCCTCTTTTTTGATTTTCTCTTTGTTCTAAAATAATTTCAGCTGCTTCTTGTTCTTGATCAAGAGCTTGTTCTTGA
>CAYUUM010000038.1:0-3598 GCA_964447915.1 uncultured Candidatus Saccharibacteria bacterium
GCTGCTATCGCTGTTGCTGTTAAAAGCAATAATAAATTTAAAATTAAAACTAGTTTAAAGAATTTAGATGTTTTACCTAACATAATATACAATGTTTAATTAATTCCATAACTAAATTATTAAATTACAACATTATAACCAAAAAAACCGCTAAGAATTGTAAAAAAACCTTATGTTTAAAATTTAGTTAAACGGTTTAATAAAAACTTCTTTATTAGTTCTACAAATAAATCACATATCTAGAATGTTTTTGGCTAAAGACAATTACTATAATTTATTTTTAATTTTACATTATAGTATAGCACTCTTTTAAAAAAATCAAATATCTTCAAAACAAAAACAATCATTGTAAAACAAAGTTTTCTAAGATTGCAAGCAAAATAAATTTTATTTAGCTCGATAGTCACAAATATCCTTATAATCGCACCACTCGCACTGCCATCCAGGTTTAGGAATAAAATTATTTTTTTTAATCTCTTCAATTTGGTTAATAATTTCTTGCTCTATAGCTTTTTTTTCTTGAGAATTACCTAAAAAAGAAATAGTCTTGTTTTCTTCTAAATAATAAAATGTTAATTTTTTAGGTTCTAATTTAAACGCTTGTTCTGCCGCAATTTGATAGATTAAAAGTTGTTGCTTATCCATCTTAGATATAGTCTGAACATTCTTAGCTTTGCCAGTCTTATAATCAATAATTTCTACTTCTTGGTCTTTTATATTATCAATTCTATCTATTACTCCTCTTAAAAAATATTGACCTATTTTGATCTTAAATTCCTGCTCTAAAGCTAACTTAGAATTAATAGATTGAATTTCTGGTCTTGTTTTTATAAAATTCTCATAAAATATTTTTAATGATTTTTTACCAACTTGATAATACTCTTGTTCTTGTTTTTTGTTTAGATACCACTCGCTAATCCAGTTTTGATCATAAATATCTAATAATTTTTTAAAATCAGTTTGTTTATTTATATCGTTGTCAGGACGACAAAATTGATTTACTCCTAATAAATTTTGCTGTTTCCTATCCCTATCTTCAATGCTCATTTTTACAAAATAAAATAAAGTATTATGCATTGCTTTACCAAAACTAAAATAATGCTTGCCTTTTACAGGAATTCTATAAATATAAGCAAACTTATATTGTAAAGGACACTTTTCATAAGTAGATAGCTGACTAAAAGATAAAAAAATAGGTAAAGATATTTTGGCTTTGGTTATCTTTTTGTTGTCAGACAACAAACTTTGCTTGTTATTTTTTAAAATAAGAGCATCTTTTACCTCATCATCAAAAGACAATTCATCATTGCCAATTTCTAGCCTTTCAATATCTATTTCTTTTAAAAAACGAGATGTCTTTTTTTTCTGAGATGTCTCATAATTTTGAGCAGAAGTAAAAAAGATTCCTTTTTTAGCCCGAGTTATAGCAACATAAAAAAGCCTTCTCTCTTCTTGTAGATGAGCATCTCCTTTAGAAATTACTCTTTTAACCAAATCTTGTGATAACTCAATAAGATCTCTTTTGTTAATTGCTGGGAAACGCCTATCAACCAACTGAACTATAAAAACATACTTAAACTCTAATCCTTTTGCTGAATGAATAGTCATAATCTTTACTGCTTCTGGATCATCCTCTATATTTATATTTTCTAAAGATCCCTGTTCTCCAGAATCTATCTCCATTTGCAATTGCTCCATAAACATAACAAGATTAGAGTCATAATTAAGTTGTTCAAAATCTCTTATTTTATAATAAAATTGACGAACAAAATTTAAATTCTGTCGAGCAGATGCCTCTTCTAAATTAGATAAATACTTTAAATAACCAGATTTTTCGATAAAATCTAATAAAACTTGACTAATAGACTCTTTTTTAACCAATTTAGTATGTTCTTTAATCAAAAAAATTAATTTATCAATCTCTAATAAAGTTGATGAACTTAGTCCAGAGATAAAATTAATTTGTTCTAAGGCTTCATAAATAGAAATTCCTTTTTTATAACTATAATGAGTAATTTTAGCGATATCTTCAGATATAATTTTTAAAAAAGGAAGGTTCAAGAGGCGATATAAAGCTGAGCTTTCATAATGATTATTTAAAAGTTTAAGATAAGAAATAATATCCAAGATAACTGGCTTAAAATATAATCCTTTAGAAGCTAAAAACTGATAAGGAATCTTAAATTTTTCCAGAGCTCGAGAAAAAATAAAAGCTTGAGCATTAGCACGTACCAAAATAACAAAATCACTTAAAATAGCGTCTTTGTCTTGAAAAATAATCTCTAAAATCTTTTTTGCTACTCCATCAGCTTCTTGTTGCATATTAAAAAAAAGTAAATGTTTAATTGTAGCTCTATCTTGCGTGGTTGCTTCTAATTTTTTGCTAACTTTTTTAAATTTTTCTAATTTAATTCCCTTTTTTTTAGCATCCTGAAAAATTTCTTTCACCTGATTAAGCTCATATTCTAATCGATAAGGATTATTAAGTTGGATAAAATTATAAGCTAAATCTAAAATATCTTGAGAAGAACGATAATTTTTTTTCAAAACAATTTCTTTGACATTAGAAAAATCCTGACGAAACTGAATAATATTATTAAAACAAGCCCCTCTAAAACAATAGATTGATTGATCATCATCAGCACATACTGTTAAGTTATGCGCTGGCGTAAACAATAATTTTATTATTTCATACTGAGCCCAATTAGTGTCTTGAAATTCATCTACTAAGATATATTTAAATTGATCTTGATATTTTTTTAAAATTAAAGGTCTTTTTTGAAATAATTGAAGACAATACATAATAACATCCCCAAAATCTAAAACATTATTAGCTATTAATAATTCCTGATAAAAAGAATAAAATTGAGCTACTTCTTTAATCCTTTCTACTTCAGAAGTTTCTGATAAATTAGTTAAATTAGTTTTTAAATCATCACTATATTTTAAATATTGTTCAGGATAAATTCCTTCATCTTTACAACGCAAAAAATGATGAATAAAAGCATGAATAAATTTAAAAGGATTGCCTTTAGGGCGATAATAATTTAAAGAAAATTTGTCTATATTTTGACGCATTAACAACCAAAGATCAGTTTGGTTATTTAATTTAAAATCAGGAGAAATCCCAACCTCTAAAGCATTATCTCTTAAAATTGTTTCACAAAAAGAATGAAATGTTGAAATCCAAAGATCATAATAACCAAAAGGCAAATTATCTTCTACTCTTTGCTCCATTTCCTGAGCAGCTTTATTAGTAAAAGTTAAAGCTAAAATTTCATTAGGGGAAATCCCTTTATTTTTTATTAAATGAACAATTCTTTGAGTAATAACAGTAGTTTTACCTGTACCAGCACCAGCCACAATCAAAAGAGGTCCTTTCTTATCATATATTACTGCTTGTTTTTGCTCTTGATTTAATTTTTCTAAATCCATAAATAATTTATAAATAAAATAAAAAACAGCAAATAATAATCAACAATGAATAACAAATCAAAAAGGCCCTTGCGGGGAGTCGCCTTTGGCGACAAGCAAAATGTAATCTAAAATTCAAAGAGAGTAGAGATTTAAAAAGCTCTTTTTGCATTTTTCTTTTTCA
>CAYUUM010000039.1:0-3589 GCA_964447915.1 uncultured Candidatus Saccharibacteria bacterium
TTTTATTACTGAGGATAGCGGAGTATTAAAACAAAAAAACAGAATCATTAATTCCAATAAAATAATTTTGTGCCCTTGAAAGGAATCGAACCTTTATCAAGGACTTAGGAGGTCCTTATTTTATCCATTAAACTACAAGGGCTGATTCTTGATTTAAATAAACTTTTAAAATAATTATTTTAAAAGTTTAATTCTAAAATTATAATTGGGTGGCTAAGGGGAATTGAACCCCTATCGCTTGTTCCACAAACAAGAGCTTTACCATTAAGCTATAGCCACCATCTATGCTTAAAATATAACTTATTTTCCCAAAATTTGCAAATCAAGAAATTTTTGAAATTAGACCTCGAATATTCTTGAACAAGCTGTAGGAACCTCAGAGGTTCCTACAGCAGAGACATTTGGCAGTGCCAAGTACCGCCAGACTTGTTGAAAACAGAGGTCAACATGTTGGAGATATCTCTGAGGCAACTTTAGCAGGTAACTTTAGCAAAAGTTCAGTCTTAAAAAAAGGAGCTAAAAAAGTAAAAAAGGAGCTCGGCTCCTTTTAGATTCCTCTTATCTTAAAAAAAGGAGCTCGGCTCCTTTTAGAACTTCGTTGAACTGGCACTTTGTTTAAGATGCTTTGCAACATCGTAATACGTATTGTATTAAATTAAAAAATGAATTAAATCTCCATCTTGGACTAAATAATCTCTGCCAACGACTTGTAATAATCCTTTTTTCTTTGCTTCTTGAAAAGATCCTGCTTTAATTAATTTATCCCACTGAATTACCTCTGCTCTAATAAACTTATCTTGAAAATCTTTATGAATTTTTCCACCTGCTTGACAGGCTGTTGTACCCTGCTTTATCTTCCAAGCTCTAATTTCATTGACATTCATAGTAAAAAAAGTAATTAAATCTAAAAGCTCAAAGCAGGCCCTAATTACTTGATCAATTTTTGGCTCTATTCCCATCTCTTTTATTTCTTCCATACTTATATCTCTTATTTCTTCTTCTATTTTTACATCTAAAACAAAATAATTTTTCTCTAAAAAATATGAATCTATTTCTGGTTCTGCACCGCAATAGTTATAAAGATAAAGAAATGGTTTTGCAGAAATTAAACCTATTTTTTTAATAATTTGCTGCTCTTCAAAACTCCATTCAATCTGATTTAAAAATCTTTCTTGTTCAAGAAAAGATTTAATTTTTTTTACTATTTCTAATTCTTTGATAATAAGCGGATCTTGAGTTCGTATTTTTTTTCCTAACTTTTTAGCACAATTATCAATTACTTCTAAGTCAGCTAGTAATATTTCTGTTGATAAAATCTCCATATCTCGTCGTGGATTAATTTGATTATTAACATGGACAATTTCTCTTTTATCAAAAAATCTTACTACCTCTAAGATAGCATCAACTTCTCTAATTTGAGCTAAAAATTTATTCCCCAGGCCTTGCCCGTGCGAAGCACCTTTAACTAATCCAGCAATATCAATAAATTCAATTACTGGATAGATAGCATTGGGTTTTGGAAAAGCTTGTAATAATTTTTGTAAACGATAATCCAAGACTTCGACAATGCCTTTATTTGGATTAATAGTGCAAAAAGGATAATTAGAGATATTAACCTCTTGAGAAGTCAATGTCTTAAAAAGAGTAGATTTCCCTACATTAGGAAGTCCTATAATCCCTATTTTTAACATAATATTTATCATTAAATGTTAAAATACTTAATCTTCAAATTAAATTTTTCCTTCTGAATATTTTTTTAGAATATAATGTATAAAATTAGAGCCAATAAACCCAACCCCACCTATGATCAAAATAGTTTTTCCTATATCGCTTAATTTATTTTCCATTATTGCTTAAATAATTTTTGTCAATTCTTTTTTCTTCTTTAATATTGAATCCTTTATTTTTTAAACCTAAATAAAATGGATCTTGATAGACTTTTTTTCTAATTATTTAAAAATCTCTTTATATCCCAAAAATTTTTGCAGGATTATAAGTGCCAATTAATAATCTTTTCATATAATACACAATAAAATATCTCTATTTTAAACATGTTTAATCTCAATCCAATCAATACTACTTAAATATTGACGATCTTTCCGGCCAATCACTAAAATAACATCGCCTTTTTTTAAAATCTTTTTATTCAAAAAATCATTGATAGTATCTTTCTCAATTTTCTCTACTGTATTGCATAAATTATTATCAAAAATATCTAAAGGGAATAACCCCCAATTAAGATTTAATTGTTTGGCGATTTTCTCTCTACAAGTAAACACAAATAAAGGTACTTTAAGACGAAAGCGAGAAATTATTCTACCAGTATAACCTGATAAAGAAATAACAAGAATTAATTTAGCTTTTGTTGTTTGAGCAATTAAATTCAAACTAAAAATTAAACTATCATCAATGCTCATTTCTTTTTTCTCACTGCTTAATATCTGTCGAAAATCAATTTGCTTGTCTTCAAATTTTTCAGTTTGAATAATAATTTTATTCATAACTTTAATAGATTTTATTGGATATTTCCCAATAGAAGTCTCTTCAGAAAGCATTAAAGCATCAGCCTGATCAATAACAGCATTAGCTATATCAGACACTTCAGCCCTAGTAGGTAATGATCTATCTTGCATAGAACTTAACATTTGAGTAGCAACAATTACTGGTTTAGCTTGTTTTAAACATTTTTGAATAATCATTTTTTGGATTAAAGGAATTTTTTCTACTGGAACTTCAGTCCCTAAATCTCCACGAGCAATCATAATCGCATCAGCTGCCCTAATAATTTTATCTATATTTTCAACTGCCATTAATTTTTCAATCTTAGCGATAATTTTAATCGGATTCTCAATGGCTTGATTCTTTGATTGATATCTACCAATCGTTTCTTTCAAAGCAATTAAATCCTTATCAGAACTCACAAAAGATAAAGCAATAAAATCAACATCATTTTCAATGCTAAATTTAATGTCTCTTATATCCTTTTCAGTTGGAATCTGAACTTGAAGATGAGTATTAGGTATTCCTATTCCCATATTAGCAAATATAACACCCTCATTTAAGGCCAAACATTTAATTTCCTTGTTGCTTACCTCTTGCACTTCTAATTCTATCTGATGATCTCCAATAAAAATTTTGTCTTTATTTTGAACATACTGATATAAATTGGGATAAGTGATTGGTATTTTAATGCTTTTATTGTTTATTTGTTCATAACTAGACCCTAAGAAAACAATTGATTGTGATTTAATAAAAACTTTCTCTGGAAAATTTCCAAGTCGTACTTTTGGTCCTTGCAAATCAGCAATAATAGAAATCGGCTTATTTAATTGCTTAGCCGATGTTCTAATCTTTTGAATTAATTGTTGATGATAATTATGAGTATTATATGACAAATTTAATCGAGCAGCATCTAATCCGTTTTTTATTAATTCTTGAATTTTTCCCTGAGTATCACAAGCTGGTCCAATAGTACAAATTATTTTTGTTTTTTTCATAAAATTTTTAATTTTTTTACAAAAAATAAAACATGAAGAAACAACATGAGGGAACTTATGAGGGAACTCAGAGATCCCTATTTCAAATGATC
>CAYUUM010000040.1:0-3587 GCA_964447915.1 uncultured Candidatus Saccharibacteria bacterium
ACCCACATATCCAGCTTAGAAGGCTAGTGTTCTATCCATTAAACTACAGGGGCAATTTTTTATAATTGAGGAAGGAGTTGAGGAAGATCGAAGTGAGTAAGGTCGGACCTTACTCAGAATTAAGTATTGTATTTTTAATTATATTATGGTAATATATTATATATTATAATATTATTATTTAATAATATCAATGATGTATTTTTTGCGAAACAATAAAGGATATTATCGCATAGCAATAATATTCTATAAATTTAATAAATCATTTTATTTATATAGTATTTTTTTATGATAACAAGTGATAGATTCAAAGAAGCTAAACAAGCTTTTCAACAAAAACAAGAACAAGAAACAATAGTGTTTGCAAGTCAATTAAGAAAGAAAAAAATAGACTCTCGGTTTAATGAAGATTGGTATTTTTTTAAGGGCAAATTTCTTAAATTTTTTTCTCGTGGTTTTTGGCGATATGATATATATAATAAAAATAAAGAATTATTATTTAGTGTCGGCAAAAAAATATTTAAATTAAGAGAAGATATTAGGGTATATACTGATGATAAGCTGCAAAATGAAACACTTAAAATTAAGACCAAGGAAATTATTGATGTTTGGAGTACCTATGAAATATATGATTCTTCTACAGATGAAATAATAGGTTTTTTAAAATGTCGAGGATTATTAAGAGGTCATTGGATTATTCTTTCAGCTGATAAAATTGAATTAGCTAGATTAAAAGAAAGAACAGGGTTTGCTATAGTAGGTTATTTTTTAGGGAGATGGCTTCCTCGTCAATATGATATTAAGACAAAGCAAGGTCAAAAAATAGCTGAAGTAAAACAAAAATTTAATCCTTTTGTCGCTCGCTATATTTTGAAGATAGAGAAAAGCAATGTTATTGATTCTCGTCTTTTAGTTGCAGCAGGGATTTTATTAATGATTATTACTTTTCAACGAAAAGGTTAAAAATAAAACTACCTCAGAGATAGCTTTTATATTTTGAATTCCAAGCAGGGCTAGCCCCTGCTTTTATATTTAATTAAATTTAGAAATTGTTGTTCATTGATAATTTTGACAGAATTAAAGAGCTTAGATTGACCTATTTTTTTATATTTAGACCCTGGATTCTCTCCAACAACTAAATAGTCTATTTTAGAAGAGATTGTTGACATAACTTGCCCTCCTAAAAAATGAATTTTTTCTTTTGCTGTATTTCTAGTCATTGATTTTAAGATTCCAGTTAAGACTATTTTTTTATTTTTTAGGAATTGAAGCTGTGTTTTTTTATCTGGATAGATGATTTTTATTTTTGCTTGGAGAAAAAGTTTATCTAAGAATCTTTTATTTTGAGAATCTTTGAACCAATTATAAATAGATTGAGCTACTTTTTCGCCAATATTATCAATTTCTCTTAAATTTTCCAAAGAGCATTTTTTCAAATGAAATAGATTTTGAAATTTTTGTGAAAGATCCTGAGCTGTTTTTTCTCCAACACCATCAATTCCTAAAGCAAAGATAAATCGAGAGAAAGCGATTGTTTTTTTAGATTTAATAGAGGAAACAAGATTAGAAGCTGATTTATTTTGAAAACCCTCTAATTTTAATAAATCGTTTTTTTTAAGAAAAAAAATATCAGCTGAATCTTTAATTAAGTAATTATCCAATAGTTTAGAAACAATAGCTGGTCCTAAATATTCTATATTAAAGGCTGGCTTACTTGCAAAATGAATAATTTGTTGGCGTTGTCTGTTAAAACAGTTTTGATTGGAACATTTAATAATTTTGTCGCTACTAGTATCAATTTTAGCTGAACAAAAAGGGCAATGTTTTGGAAAGATAAATTTTTTACTATCTGAATCACGTAATTTTGGTAAAACTTGAATAATGTCTGGAATTACATCACCAGCTCGACCAATGATAACAGTGTCATTGATTCTAATATCCAGTTTTTTCATCTTATCTATATTATGAAGGCTTACTCGCGTGATAGATACTCCATCAATTTGGACTGGTTTTAAAAAAGCTACTGGGGTTAAAACACCAGTGCGGCCAATTTGAAATTGAATGTCTTGAATAATAGTAGTTGCTTGTTTTAGAGGAAATTTATAGGCAATAGCCCCTCGTGGAGCCTTGCCAACTATTCCTAATTTTTTAAAGATTTTATTAGAATTAACTATTACTACTATGCCGTCAATGTTATATTTAAGTTGAGGCCGTTTTTTTTCTAAAAATTTATAAAATTCAAAGACCTCTTTTAGATTTTGACAAATTTTATTATAGGGATTAATTTTAAAGCCAATTTGTTTTAATACTTGATGCTTATCAGAATGAGTTTTGTTTTTATCATTATTTTCAATAATTAAATCATAAGCAATAAAATCAAAATTATGTTGAGCTACAACTTGAGAATCGAGGCGACGCATTAATCCAGCAACAGTATTACGAGCATTGGAATAAAGAGGGAGATTTTTCTTTAGTCGTTCTTGATTAATTTTTTCAAACTCATCTTTATTTAAAAAAATTTCTCCTTGAACAACAATTTTTCCTGAATAAGAAAAATTATTATTATTTTCTAATCTTAAAGGAATAGCTTCAACAGTTTTTAAGTTTTGAGTAATATCTTCACCAATTAAGCCATTACCACGAGTAGAACCTTTTTGCAAAATATTATTTTCATAAACTATTTCAATTGCTATCCCGTCATTTTTTAATTCACAAAAAAAATTAATATTTTTATTTTCTTTAATAGTTAAAAGTTTTTTAATTTGTTGTTCCCAAGCTTTAATATCATCTTCAGAAAAAGCATCAAATAAGGAAAGCATTTGTTGAAAATGCTTTATTTTATTAAATTTTTGCAAAACCTTTCCTTCAATTCGTTGAGTAGGGGAATCTTTTGTAATAAATTCAGGATATTGTTGTTCTAAATCAAAAAGCTCTTTTTTTAAAGAGTCTAAAGCATTATCTGAAATTTTTTGTTTATTTAAAACATGGTATAGATAACGATGATAATTAATAATGGTTTTTAATTTTTCAATTCTTGCTTGAGCTTTTTTTTTATCTAACATAATATGTAAAAGGATAAAGTCAAAAATCAAAAGTCAAAACACAAAATTGCAAGTAAAAAGTTAAAAGTTTTTCTTTAATTTCATTACTCCAGCTGCTAACATATTTGCTAATTCATTAACTTCTTTTAATAAATATATTTATTTTTTCTTTATCTGCTAATCCAGAATCTCTTAATAATCCTAACCAGTATTTAGTTTCATTAGCTGATTTTAGAGCAATCTCATAAAATTTCTTAAATTCTCGCCTGGAACTTGAAATAAATTGCTAAAGCTTGGTCGGACTAAGCTTTTGTAATCTTAAAGCTAGGTCCGACCTAGCTCTGGTTAATTCCAAACTTAAAATAAACCTGCTGTAATTCCGAGGAACCTCCGAGGTTACTCAGTATACGAGGTTACTCAGTATGCACTTAGCATACAAGGTTGCTTAATTATTGATTTTAGCTTTTAGTTTGTCAATTTGGAGTTGCTGCTGTTCAATCTGCTTCTGCTGCTCCTTTATCGCTTCTATCAAGACTGCAGATAACTTTG
>CAYUUM010000041.1:0-3120 GCA_964447915.1 uncultured Candidatus Saccharibacteria bacterium
GCGGAGAGAGTAGGATTTGAACCTACAAGTCAATTAAGACGCTAGTTTTCGAAACTAGTGCATTAGCCGTTCTGCCATCTCTCCTTTTCCTTTCTTTATCTTTGTAAATTTATCTTATTTTTTCAACTAGTTTTTATCTTATAAAAAATGGAGAATAAAAAAAGAAAATTATAAAAATTTAAGGAAAATAAGCATTGGGAATATACTGTTTAATCATACGATGAGAATTAAATGTTGACCCATTAAGCATAATGCAAGAAAGCATTATTTTATGCCATTGATCTTTATTGCCATAATATGTTGGAATGATAAACTGCTCTAACTTGGTATATAACTCATGAGCTTCTTTCCTATCATGGACTTTTTCCTGATCTCTCTTTCCAATAGACCAACCAGTTACATTTTCTAAATGACCTTCTAGCCACCAACCATCTAAAATACTTAAACTTGGGACACCATTAAGAGCAGCTTTCATCCCACTAGTCCCAGAAGCTTCTAATGGAACATGAGGAGTATTTAACCATAAATCTACCCCAGCTACCATTAACTTGGCAACATCTATATTATAGTTTTCTATAAAAACAATTTTGATGTTTGGGTTGTCTTTTAATTCTTTTTTTATTTGAAAAACATATTTTAAATTTTCTTTTCCTTGCCAATCATTAGGAGCAGCTTTCCCTGAAAAAATAATTTGTATTGGCCCTTTATTTTTAGTTATCTCTTTTAATCGTGCTAAATCCATAAACATTAAATAAGATCGCTTATACAAAGTAAATCGTCGCGCCCAACCAATAGTTAAAATATCGCTTTCCAGCTTTATATTATTATATTTCTTAATAAATCTTATTAATTTTTTCTTTGCTTTTAAATGAGCTTGGACAATTTCTTGTTTAGGAACAGAAAAAATATACCTTAAACAATTAGGGTCTTGTTTCCAAATTTGTCCTAAATATTGAGTATAAATTTTTTTTAAAAAATTATTTGTCCAAAACAAGTGATGAATACCATTAGTAATTGATTCTATTGGATAATCAGGAAACATATCTGAAGAAACCTGTCTATGTTTAATGGCAACTCCATTAATATATTTGCTATAATCTAAAGCTAAATAGGTCATATTTAATTGATTTTTATGATACAAAGATTTTATATCTTCTTGTTTTATCTCTTTTAAGTGTTCTTGTAAAAATCTATTTACTAAATTAGATGAAAATTTATCATGACCTACTGGAACTGGAGTATGAGTAGTAAAAACAATTTTATTAGAAACTTCTTGTTTTATTTGTTTTTTTAATAATTCTATGATAACTAATGCTGAATGCCCTTCATTAAGGTGATATTTTTGAATATGATTATAATTCAAGGCCTTAAGAACCTTTACTCCTCCAATTCCTAAAATTATCTCTTGTTTTAAACGATAAGAACTATCTCCTCCATATAAATAAAAAGTTATTTTTTTATCTTCTTCATTATTTTCGTTACAATTAGTGTCTAAAAAATAAACAGGCAATTTATATCCCTTAATACCTTTAATAATATACTTCCAAATTTGAACTTTTATTTCTCTATCTTCAATAAAAACTGATATTTTTTTCGGTAATAAAGATAAAGATTTTTTAGGATTCCATTGTTTATATATCTCTCTTTGAACACCTTCGTTATTTACTTTTTGGGTAAAATAACTGCTTAAAAGAGTAATTCCTACTATAGGAATGCCTAGATCAGCACAAGACCTTAATGTATCACCTGCTAAAATTCCTAATCCTCCTGAATAGGTAGGTATTTCAGATTTAATTCCAATTTCCATTGAAAAATAAGCAATTTTAGGATCTTTTTTAGAAACTTTTTTCATATTTTTATTTTTTTAATTTTTCTTATCAAAATAAAGCACGCTTATGCAAACAAATAAATGCTATTCTTTAATACCATCTAAATTAACATCATATAAAATTGCTTCTTGAACCAAACGATATTTTAAAATTTCTTCATCTTTAAACCAAATTTTAATTTCTCTTTTTGCTTCTTCTACAGTTGCCGAACAATGAATAATATTTCTTACCGCTCGTTTGCTATTATCAGCAATATCGTAAGAATCAATAGTATAATCACCCCTGATTGTTCCAACTTCAGATAGTAAAGGTTGGGTCGAGCCAACTAATTTAGCAACCATATCAACAGCATGGCTTCCTTGGATAATCATTGCCACAACTGGACCAGAAGTAAGATATTTTTTTAATCTATTTACCGTCTGTATTCCTCTTTCATAAGCTGTTTCTTGAATTTTGATTCCTTGTTTTAGTTGAGCGTCAATAGATCTCTGTCCAATTCCTATAATCTCTTTTTTATTAGGACCATATTGTTCTTTAATTTGTTCCTCATTAGGAATAAGAAACTTTAAGCCAACTATTTTTAAACCTGCATCTTCAAATTTAGTAATTATTTTACCAATTAATGATCTTTGAACTCCGTCAGGTTTAATCAAAATAAATGTCTGCTCTTTATTTATTGTTTTTATATAATTACTATTCATAATTTATAATTATAAATATATAAATAAAAATTTTGTATATTTTATATATCAAGAATATTAAGTCCTGTCTCAGGATCAAATCTCCTATCCCACTTTCCATCAATAGCAGAGATAACAGCCTCAAAAGTTGCACTTACAATGGCTGAATTCAAATGACCGCTATAACTATTATAGTTTCTATCTCCTAAATTAATATGCAGATGTAAATAAATTTCATTATTCATTGTAGAAATATTTCCATACAAAGGAGCTATTTCAAAATTTCCTATCATCTCTTTTGAAAAATATTCTTTAGACTCTGGATCAAAAAAACCAATTGATACTTTGTTTGTCGCTCCAATTCCTTTCACTGTTCCTAAAGATATGCCATATTTTTGACAACACTCTTTTAACGACTGAACAATTTCTTCTCCTTTATCTATTCTAACAAAAAAATTATTTTTAAATCTTTTTACTTTCATATTATTATTATCAAAGATAAATCTTTAAAAATATTTTTAAACAAGCGGAGGAGGTGGGACTCGAACCCACAAGTCATTAAGACGCTGGTTTTCAAGACCAGTGGAATAGCCAATTATCCGACTCCTCCA
>CAYUUM010000042.1:0-3068 GCA_964447915.1 uncultured Candidatus Saccharibacteria bacterium
TTTAATTTTTAATTTTTGATTTTTATTTATATGCCTGATATAGTTTCAGAAAAAAAAGACCTTAAAAATAACAAAAAAAATAATTTTTTAATTATAGTTATTCCCTTAATATTATTAAGTTTTATTTTTGGATTTTGGTTAAGTAATTTAAATCTTAAAAGAGAAAATGCAGAAAGAGTAAGAATTATAAAAGTATATAATAAGGAAAATGCAGATATTGATTTTTCTCTATTTTGGGAAACATGGGAACAGATAGAAGCTCATTTTATAGATATCAATGAAATAGATAGACAAAAAATGGTAGAAGGGGCAATTTCAGGAATGGTTGATACTTTAGAAGATCCCCATACTAAATTTTTAGATGAGCAAGAAACAAAATTAAAAGAACAAGAACTACGAGGAGAATTTGGAGGAATTGGCATTGCTCTTAGATTTATAAATGAATATTTAACTATTATCTCAATTTTTGATGAAACTCCTGCTGATTTAGCTGGCTTGCAATCTGGAGATAAAATTATTAGCATTGATAAAAATAATACTAAAAATTTAACTATCCAAGAAGTGGTATCTTTGATTAGAGGAGAAAAAGGAACTAATGTTGTTTTATCAATCTTAAGAAGAGATTGGACATATCCTCAAGAATTTAAGATAACAAGAGATACTATTAAAATTCCTTCTATAGAGTGGGAGTTAAAAAACAATCAGATTGCCTATATTAATATTTACAAATTTTCAATTAATGCAGGAAACGATTTTAGCAAAATAGTTGACGAAATTTTAAATTCTCCAGCTGATAGAATTATTTTAGATCTTCGCAATAATCCTGGCGGTAGTTTAAAAGAAGTAATTGAAGTAGCTAATCACTTTTTAAAACAAGACGACACTATTTTAATTAAAAGAAGAAAAAATAGGCAAGATGAAAGAATTTTACAAAAATTCAATGGAGGATTATCTGAATTACCAATAAAAGTTTTAATTAATCAAAATTCTGCCTCTGGCGCAGAGATATTAGCTGCAGCCTTAAGAGATAATAGACAAGTAGTATTAATAGGAGAAACAACCTTTGGAAAAGGATCAGCCCAAGAAATGATTTTGCTTCGCGATATTTATAGTATACTTATTACAACCACTGAATGGTTAACTCCAGCTGGTAATTATATTTCTGAAAAAGGGATTGCTCCTTGCTATCTAGTAGAAAAAACATTAGAAGATTTTATCAATAACCAAGATCCTCAATTAGAAAAAGCAATAGAATTAATATTAGAAGAATAATATAAAAATACCCAATTAAATCAATTAACAATTACAAAATCATATATTAAGTTTTATGAAGATAGTTTTATTACAGGATGTAAAGACATTAGGCAAAAAATATGAAATCAAAGAAGTAGCTGATGGCTATGCTAAAAATTTTTTAATTCCCCAAAAAATAGCTAAAAAAGCTAATAAACAAACAATAAATATAATAAATAAATGGAAAAAAGAGCAAGAACTTAAAATACAAACCTATAAAGAAAAAATTAATAAATTTATTGAACAAGTAAATAATAAAAAGATAAAAATTACAGCAAAAACTAATGAGCAAGGTATCTTATTTTCTTCTATAACTGCTTTGCAAATATCTAAAAAAATAGAAAAAGATTTTAATTTTAAATTAGAAGAAAAAAATATAGTTTTAGAAAAGCCAATTAAAAAAATAGGAGAGTTTTTAATAAATATCAATTTTAATTATGGACTTAAAACTCATTTAAAACTTATAATTGCGAAACAATAAATTTAAATATAAAAAATTATTAAATATATAATATGGCTAAAACAAAGGCAACAGGAACAAGTAGGCTGGGGAGAGATTCCAAACCTAAATATTTAGGAATTAAAATTTCTGATGGACAAGCTGTTAATGTTGGCAATATTATTGTTAAACAACGAGGCACTAAATTTCTTCCTGGTAAAAATGTAAAAAGAGGTGGAGATGATACTTTATATTCTTTGAAACAAGGTAAGGTAAAATTTACTACTAAAAGAAAAATTCTTTTTAGTGGTCGTCAAAAAATTAAGAAAATCGTCAATGTTATTGAACCTTCTTAAATCTTTTTAAAAAATTAAATAATACTAAAAAACAACCTATTAAGGTTGTTTTTATATTTATATTTTATTTTACAATTTTGCTTTTACTTAAAGTTAGTCTTTTATTTTAATTATTTTTAACATTTTTAAATATTCTTTTTCATCTCTCCTCTTTAAGTATTTAAGCAATTTTTTTCTTTGTTCAATCATTTGCAAAAACCCTGTTTTAGAATGTAAATCCTTAGAGTTTTTTTTAAAATGTTTTATTAATTTTTTAATATTTGCTGTTAACAAAGCAATCTGTACTTGTGCTGAAGAGGTATCCAATTCATTTATTTGATACTTTTTTATAATTTTTTGTTTTTCTTTGCAACTTAACATAATAAATAAAATTTTTTATATATTATATATTTATAATAATATATTATAGTTAATTTTATATAATTTTTTCCATAATACATTAAAAAGATAGAGGTTCCTTTATTAAGGTTCTACTATTATTCTAATAGTTTCGCAACCCTGAACACTAAATAAATTATTGTCAAATCCATCCCATTGAATAAAACCAAGAACAGAAAAAAAGGCACTGGTAATTATAAAAGCTCCATAGACCAAAAGCAAACCAATAATAACACTTCTAATTGTTGTCCAGCCCTTTTTAATAGACTCAGGATCACCACGAGCAAGAGCAATCATAGCTCCAGCAATTGCTAAAATAATTACTGCTAAAAATGGAACAAGAGTTGTAAAGACAAAACTAATAACTGCAAAAAACATGATAAAAAGATGGCAAATTGTGCAATGGTGCCTCACCTCTTCATCAGGGACAATAGGAATAGGCGCAGTAGGACAATGCCAACCAGGGACATGCTGTCCATCAGCTGGATGCCCTTCAGGATCAAATTCCACCCACTGTGCATTAATACAAATCCTTACTCCACAAGAGACTAATCCAGGAAAGCATGCTATCCCTGTCTCTATTGGTCTCCAATTATTATTTT
>CAYUUM010000043.1:0-3065 GCA_964447915.1 uncultured Candidatus Saccharibacteria bacterium
AAAATAACTCTTATAGAGAGAAAGTCGTCTTTGACCACAAGGAAAATTATTTATTATTTAGAATTTATATATTATTATATTTTATGTTGAGAATAAGATTTTTAAGAAAAGGTAAAAAAAAACAGCCATTTTATAGAATTGTAGTTACTGAAAGAGGGAATCCAGTCCAAGGAGGGCGATTTATTGAAATCTTAGGATTCTATAATCCTTTAACTAAAGAGACTAGTTTAAAGGCAGAAAGAATAGCGTATTGGATGAGTGTTGGAGCTCAAGCTTCTGACACTGTTCATAATCTTTTAGTAAAAAAAGGAATAGTTGAAAAGAAAAAAATTATAGCTCATTCAACTAAGAAAAAGACAAAGAAAGATGAAGAAAGTAAATAAATTATTTTATTATGGATCACATTAAACAACAAAAGATTGATGAGCTTTTAACTAGAGGGGTTAATGAGATAATTGATTTCGTAAATTTGAAAAAAAAAATTCTTTCTAAAAAAAGATTAAGAGTAAAACTAGGCATTGACCCTAGTTCCCCAAATATACATTTGGGGAACTTAGTTTGTTTGCTAAAATTACGGCAATTTCAACAACTTGGACATAAAATAGTTTTTATTATTGGTGATGCTACTGGAATGATTGGAGATACTAGCGATAAGCAAAGTGAAAGACCAGCACTTACTAAAAAACAAGTTCAACAAAATTTTCAAACTTATATTCAGCAAGTTGCTAAGATTTTGGATATAAAAAAAACTGAAGTTTATTTTAATTCTCAATGGTTGGACAGTCTTGGTTATCAGGAAATTGGGAAACAGGCGAATATTTTTTCTTTAGCTCAATTTATTGCTCGTGATAATATTAAGCAACGATTAAAAAAAGGACAGCGTATTTCATTACGAGAAATACTATATCCTTTAATGCAAGGTTATGATTCAGTAGTTGTGAGAGCTGATGTAGAAGTAGGAGGAACTGACCAGAGATTTAATGTATTAGCGGGTCGTAAAATGCAAGAATATTATAAACAGGCTCCTCAAGATATTTTGATGTTGAATTTAATTAATGGATTGGATAACCGCAAAATGAGTAAAAGCTTCAATAATACAATTAATATCCTAGATAAGCCAAATAATATCTTTGGCAAAACAATGACTTTAGAGGATAATTTAATAATTGTTTATTTTGAACATTGTACAACAGTAGAAATGATAAAAATTAATCAATTTAAAAATCAATTAAAAAATAAGAAAATTAATCCTCGCGATTTAAAGATGAAATTAGGATATGAACTTGTTAAGCTGTGTTGGGGAGAGCGACAAGCTGTTCAAGCCCAAGATTATTTTGTGTCTACTTTTCAAAGAAAAAAGATACCTACTGATATTAAAATTTTTAAACCTGTTTCTTATTTTCTTGTTGATGTTTTAATAGAAATTGGTTTAGTTCAATCTAAACAAGAGGTAAAAAGATTGATTAAACAAGGAGGCATAAAGATTAACAATAAAATTATAAAGACAATAGACATAAAAGTTAATAAAGGAGATATTATTCAAAAAGGTAAATTAAATTTTATAAAAATTCTTTAATAAATGTTAATTGTTCATCTTAAAATTATGAGAAACAAGACAAGAAAATTATTGTTGATTGGCTCGTTATTCATTATCTTATTATTACTAAGTTATTTTGATGGAGCTTTAGGAAGAGTTGTTCGACAAGATAATAGAAATGTGGTTTTTTCAATTAAAGAGCAACAAGTCCTCGCAAAAGAGCAAGATCAGTCTATTGTAATTGTTGCGACAGTTGATGGAGAAATTAAAGAGGGAATTGCTAAGCATTTGCGGAGAGCGATCAGCTATGCAGAAAACAGAAAAGCTGATTATTTAGTGATTAAATTACATACTCCAGGAGGGTTATTAACAGCAACACAAAGTATTGTTTATGATATTCAAGAAACCGATATTCCTTTAATAGTTTTTGTTTATCAAGAAGCAGGTTGGGGATATTCAGCTGGAACTTTTATTTTAATGGCTGCAGATATAGCAGTAATGCATCCTTATGCTAATATTGGTGCTGCTCAACCAGCTTTTATGATGAGAGTTCAAAAAGAGCAATTTCTATTGAAAGAAAATGAAGAAGATTTTGAAGAACAACCAAAGAAAGAACAGCTAAAGATAATTGAGGCTATGGCTGAGTGGATAGAATCAATTGCTGAAGCGAATGATAGAAATCCAGAGGTAGCAGGGAGATTTGTTAGAAATAATTTAGTTTTAAATGGAAGAGAAGCATTAGAATATGGAGTTATTGATTTTATTGCCTATGATTTAGATGAATTATTTGAAATTTTAGAAATTCAAGATCCATATATTATATCTATTAATTTGACTTTAGCTGAAAAATTGTTTAACTTTTTTTCCCATCCTTTTGTCATTCCTTTACTTTTAATCTTTGGTTTTTTTGGCATTGTTAGCGCAATTCAAACTCGAGAGATTGAAATAGGAGCGGTTGCTTTAATTCCTCTTTTTATTGGTATTTGGGGGTTGGGTATTATTGAATTTAATATCTTAAGCTTGTTTTTGATTCTTTTGGGGCTTGTTTTACTAACAGTAGAGCTGCTTACTTTTGCTGGATTTGGAGCATTAGGAATAGGAGGAATAATTGCTGTCTTGGTTGGTATGATTGGGTTTGAAGCTGAACCATTATTACAACCATCTTTAGCTTTAAACATTGTTGCTTTAATAACTGTCATTATTATTTGTTTTATTTTTATTATCATATCGAGAGCGATTATTAAAGCATTAAGAACAAAACCACATACAGGTGTTGAAAGTTTGGTTGGAAAAATAGTAGAGGTAACCAAAGAATTAAATCCTGAAGGCCAAATTATTGATAAAGGTGAAATCTGGATAGCTGAAAGTATTAACAAAGAAATAATTTCTAAAAAAACAAAAGTTAAAATAGAGAAAGTACAAGGAAATAAGGTCTATGTGTCGCTTTTAGATGATAAATAATGTTAGAATCTGGAATCTGGAATAAATACTACAATTTTCAATTTTCCTTGTCGCCAAAGGCGACTCT
>CAYUUM010000044.1:0-2850 GCA_964447915.1 uncultured Candidatus Saccharibacteria bacterium
TTTTAGATTTTATTTTAAAGAGTTAGAGATTAATTCTTGATTAATATTAAAATTAAAAGCAATGCCTTTTTCTTGTTTTTTAATTATAATAGATTTTTTATCAGTGTCAACAAAAACACTTTCACCTGATTGAATTTCTTTAGAAATAATCTTTAAAGAGATAGGATTAAGAATCAGCTGTTGAATAGCTCTTTTTAGAGGACGAGCGCCAAAATTAAGATCAAATCCTTTTTCAATCAAGAGTGTTTTAGTTTTATCAGAAATTCTAAGTTTAATATTTTTATTTTTTAATCGTTCAAAAACTTCAGTCATTCTTAATTCTACTATTTTTTTTATCTCTTGTTTTGTCAAATAGTTAAAAATAATAATATCATCTATCCGATTAAGAAATTCCGGCTTAAAATGCTCTTTTAAGGCTTGAGTAATTTTAGCTTGCATCTTTTCTTTTTGAGATAAAACTTTTGAAATACCAGAAGAACTACTGAACCCCAAATCATTCATTTTACTAATAATTGTTGAATCAACATTAGAAGTCATAATAATGACTGTATTTTTAAATGAAACCCTCCGACCTTTAGCATCAGTTAAATGGCCGTCTTCTAATATTTGCAAAAGGAGATTAGAAATTTCTAAATGGGCTTTTTCAATTTCATCAAACAAAACAATAGCATATGGACGACGACGAATTTTTTCTGTTAATTGTCCAGACTCATCATAGCCAACATAGCCAGGAGGTGACCCAATTAATTTAGATATACTATGCTTTTCCATATATTCAGACATATCAATCCTAATTAAACTATTTTCATCGTTAAACAAAAATAGAGCCAAAGCTTTAGTTAATTCTGTTTTACCAACACCAGAAGGCCCTAAAAATAGAAAAGAACCAATTGGTCTCTGCTCTTCACCTATGCCAGCTTTTGAACGCCGAATAGCATTAGAAATTGCTTTAATGGCTTGCATCTGTCCAATAACTCTTTTTTCTAAAAATTGCTCCATTTTAATTAATTTTTTAGCTTCTTGCTCCATTAACCGAGTAACAGGAATACCAGTCCAAATAGAAACAATTGTCGCTACATCCTCAGGAATTACTTCTTCTCTTAAAAAAGGACGATTTTTTTGTAATTTTACTAATTTCCTCTCTGCAAAACGTAGGTTTTTTATTAAATTAGGAATTTTTTCATATTTTATTTCAGCTACTTTTTGAAGATTGCTTTGCCTTTGAGCAATAGTTGATTCATTTCTTATTAAATCAATCTCTTTTTTTAATAATCTAATTTTATCAATAATATCTTTTTCTTGTCTCCAGCGCATTTCAAGCCCTTTAATTTCTTCTTTTAAATCAGCGATTTCTCTAATTACTGCTTTAAATTTTTTACTAATTAAAGAATTCTTTATTTTTTCTTTTTTTAAAGCTTGTTTTTCAATCTCTAACTTTTGATAAAGCTTTTTTTTGTTTTCTATTTCTACGGGTTCACTCTCTAATTGTAAACGCAAAAATGAACAAGCCTCATCAATAAGATCAACTGCTTTATCAGGAAGAAAGCGATCAGAAATATAGCGCTGAGACAATTTAACAGCAGTTATAAGGGTAGAATCTTGAATTTTGACTCCATGATGAAGTTCATATCTTTCTTTAATACCTTTTAAAATAAGAACAGTGTCTTCAAAATTTGGTTCAGCAACATAAATCGGTTGAAATCTTCGTTCTAAAGCAGAATCTTTTTCAATATATTTTTGATATTCCTTAATAGTGGTTGCTCCAATAGTTTTTAATTCGCCACGAGCTAAGGCAGGTTTTAAAAGATTAGACGCATCAATGGCTCCTTCAGCCGAACCAGCGCCAACAATGGTATGAAGTTCATCAATAAATAAAATATAGGTATCCTTTAATTTATTGATTTCTTTTAACAAAGATTTTATTCTGTCTTCAAATTCGCCTCGAAATTTAGTGCCAGCAATTAAAGCGCCTAAATCAAGGGAAATTAATTGTCTATTTTTTAAACTCTCAGGAACATCGCCTTTAACAATTTTTTGAGCTAAACCTTCAACAATAGCTGTTTTACCAACACCAGCGTCACCAATAAGAGCTGGATTATTTTTCTTACGACGAGAAAGAATTTGAATCAAGCGTCTAATTTCTTTTTCTCTCCCAATAACCGGGTCTAACTTACCTTGACTGGCCTGATCTGTCAAATTAATAGTATATTTTTTAATTATTTGATATTTTGATTCTGGGTTAGCATCAGTAATTTTTGAATCCCCTCTAACTTCATTTAAAATCTTCAATACTTCTTTATAAGTAAGGGGAGTGTTTTTTGTGGCTAAGGAATTTTTAGAGTTAAGATATTTAACTCTAGTTAAAATCTCCTTAGCTCTGGTGGAAATTGATAAAAGCGCCAAGAAAAAATGTTCTACACTGATAAAATCATCTCCCATTTTAATTGCCTCTTGTTTAGCCTTTTCCAAAACTTGAGCCAAATCCTGAGTCAAATAAAACTGAGTTGCTGAATAATTTGTTTGTTTAGTATTGGAAATTTTTCCAATCTCTTTTTGAACATCTTTTTTTAAAGATTCAATATCAATCCCTAATTTTTGACAAACAGTTAAAACAATGCTGTCTATTTGGCTCAATAAGGATAACAAAAGATGAGTGGTGTCAATCTGCGGTTGATTATATTGCTGAGCAATGCCTTGCGCTCTAAGAATAGCTTCTTGTGATTTACGAGTAAAATTTTGACCAAAAGGAAACATAGATAATAAAATATTATATTTTTATAAAGGATAATAAAAATATTATAATCAAATATTGTCAAATAGTCAAGACCTTCACAACTTGAAACTTGAAAC
>CAYUUM010000045.1:0-325 GCA_964447915.1 uncultured Candidatus Saccharibacteria bacterium
AACTCATTATTGTTCTCCCTTTCATAACTTCATCGCCTCTTACTCTCTCTTTTACTTTATATAAATACCTGACTTCTACTTTTTTGATTAAACCCGGATAACATTTTTCTTTATCATAGTAAACAGTATAGGCCTTCACTTCATGCCCTAATTGTTTTAAATTAATTGCCAGTTCTAAAGCCTGTCGTTGGGTACCACCACTTATATTCAGATCCCAAACAGCAATACCAATTTTCATAGTTTTGTAAGTTTTTTTATTGCATATTCAAAAACAGATACAATGTGTTCCAAATCAGTTTTATTTAAATCTTGATGGCAAGGAATA
>CAYUUM010000045.1:335-2836 GCA_964447915.1 uncultured Candidatus Saccharibacteria bacterium
TTTAGCCACAGGGAAATATTGTTCGAGATTACCAAATAGTTTTTTATATATTGGCTGATTAATTAAGGGCATCATATAACGGGTTTCTACTCCATATTTTTCAAGAATTAATATTAAATTATCTCTCTTAATCTTTGAATTGTTTATAACTATAGGGAAAAGCATAAAAGCATGTTCACTATAAGAAGGCCAAGTAGGTAATTGTAAATAATCAGAAAATTCACTTAGTCCTTTAATTAAATAATCGGCATTTGTTTTTCTTTTTTTCATCATTTCATCCTTGCCTTTCAGAGCGGCAAGTCCTAAAGCAGCTTCAAATTCTGTTAATCTATAACTATAACCTACTCTTATGAAATTGAACCTTCTATCCACTAATTGAAAAAATTTTTTATCGTCAGTAATATTATCATCATCATCATCTATGTTTAGATATATTGAATCCCGCCCATGATTCATCAAACTTTTCATTACCACAGCATACTCAGGATTATTAGTAACTGCTATCCCACCAACGCCAGTAACCAAAAGATGGGCAACATAAGTCGAATAACAAGCTATATCTCCTAAAGAACCAACAGGATGTCCTTTATAGGTTACAAACATTGCCTCGCAAGAATCTTCAATTATTTTTAGCTTGTATTTTTTAGCTAAATCTAAAATTGGATTCATCTCTGCTGACAAACCAAACATATGAACTGGCATTATTGCTCTGGTCTTTTTTGTTATTTTCTCCTCTATTTTATCAGGATCAATATTATAGTAATTAGGGTCAACATCAACAAACACTGGCTTTAAATTATTTTGTAGAACAACATTAGAAGTAGCAATAAAAGTTATGGCCGGAATAACTACCTCATCCCCCTCTTTCCATTTATGTAGTTCTTTTAATGTATGAACGGCTACTTGGAGAGCACTGGTACCGCTATTCGTTAATAGAGCAAATTTTCTATTGTGCAATTTAGCAAATTCTCTTTCTAAATCTTGTGAAAATTTACCATGGGAAAGCCTGCCCGTATTTAATATTTCTTTCACACATTGTTTAGCTTTTGAAGAGATATTTACAGTACCTAATGGAATATTTCTTTTTTTAGGCATAAATTTAAGCATTTTTAAAATCTTTTATATATTGGTCTATTGTATATTTCAATCCTTGAGTTATATCTACTTTTGGCAAAAATCCCAGAATATTTTTAGCCTTAGTAATATCAAGATACCGTCGAGAGATAATTTTTTGACTATTCCAAAATATTTTTCCCTTGAAACCAACTAAATCAGCAATTTTCTCTACAAGCGTTTCAATCATAATTGGCGAACCCGAGCCAATATTCAGTGGTTCAGCTTGATTATGTCGTGTTAAACCTTCAATTATTGCATCGGCAGCATCATCTACATATAGTAAATCAACAAGATTTTCTCTATTAGCTCCGCCATAAATTTCTTTTAATCCCTCTATTTTTGCTTTATGAATTTGCTTAATTAAATTTGGCACTAAGGGCGGAATTGGCTGATGAAATTTATCTCTTGGCCCATATAAATTGGGTAAAATTAAATGGATACCATTTAGTTTATACTGCCGATTATAAGCAATAATTTGAGTAGACATTATTCTCTTACTTATACCATAACAAACGCTTTTTTCTTCAGGATAACCATTCCATAAATCTTCTTCTTTAAATGGAGCTTGAATGTTTTTGGGATATTCAGTAATAGAACCAATTGTAATTATCTTTTTCATACCAGCCAATCTTGAGGCCTCTATTATTTGAGAATTTATCAATAGGTTATTATAAAAAATTTCTCCTGGCCTTTTATTTTGTTCTTTACGGCTAACCACTATTCCAGCTAAATGAATGACGACATCTTGCCCTTCAACTGCTCTTTGGCAATTTTCCCATTTTCTTAAATCCAATTCCTGAAAAGTTGGTAAAAATAAATTTTTCCTTAGTGCTCCATAGGTTAACAATTTTTTAACTAAATAACTGCCTAAAAATCCATCCGCCCCAGTAATAAGAATTTTCTTTTTAATTAAATTCATCTTAAAAATATTTATCAATTTATTAAAATCCGTTAAATTTTTTAAAAAATCGCTTCGTAATCAACGACTCCCGAAAGCAAAAAAGTTTTTTGTGCGTTAGATTAATAACGGAATTATTCATCTCTTTTGGCCGATATAAATAAGCATAATGAGCGTTAGGATTCCGCCCTTTTTCTCTTGACAAAATCTTTTTTAGGCGACACTGAAAAAAATTGCTAAATATCGGATCAAGTGTGGTATGATGAATTTTAATAGGGTGTCCTACAAATCCAGCTCCGCCTGTGATTAAAATAGTTTTTTTCATATTGTTTTAATATTTTTATTTTTCATATTTTTCTAAAATGGCGTTATTAAATGTTTTAATTGTTTAAATACCAATCTATTGTTTTTTTTAGTCCTTCCTCAAATGGGGTTTTTGCGGTAAAGCCGAATTCTTTCTTGGCTCGGGAAGTATCTAATCGACGGC
>CAYUUM010000046.1:0-2713 GCA_964447915.1 uncultured Candidatus Saccharibacteria bacterium
GAATTGTGGCGGGATTATAAAATTGATTCTTTAAAAAGTGGCTATGATTTCAATGAGCCTTTAATTTGGGGGTTGGCGGTCGGTATGCTTATACAAGAAATGATAAAATATGATGTTAAAGGTTTGAGTAAAGATAAAAGAATTGTCGCTCATTTTCATGAATGGATATCTGCGTCAGGTCTTTTATATCTAAAAAAAAGAGCTCCTGATATTGCTACTGTTTTTACTACCCATGCCACTGTTGTTGGAAGAACTTTAACCTATAATCATGTTGATTTTTATTCTTCTATCAAAACAATTAATGCTAATTTGGAAGCAGATAAGTGGCAGGTAAGAGATAAGCATCAATTAGAAAAGGCAGCAGCTCTTTTTTGTGATATTTTTACTACAGTTAGTGAAATAACAGCTTCAGAAACTTTCTATTTTTTTAAGAAAAAGCCTGATATTTTAACTTATAATGGTTTAGATTTAGAAAAATTTCCTTCTACTGATGAGTTAGTCTTAAAAAAAAGATTTCAAAAAAATAGGTTAAAGCAATTTTTATTATACTATTTTTTTCCTTATTATAGTTTTAGTTTAGAAAATACTTTATTTTATTTTATTTCTGGTCGTTATGAATATAAAGCAAAAGGCATTGATATTTTTATTAAAGCCTTGAGTAAGCTAAATAAGCGATTAAATGAAGAAAAATCAAAAAAAACAATAGTTGTTTTTTTCTGGATTCCAGCTGGTGTCAGAAGTATAGCTTTAGAACTTTTAGAAAATAAAGAATTTTTTCAACACATTCAGGAATTAATAAAACAAGAGACATGGGAAATAGATAAAAAAATTCTTTTTTCTCTAATTGAAAAAGGGAATTTTAGCGAAAAAACTATATTTCCTAAAAATATTTTATTTGAATTCAAAAAAAGATGTTTAAAATTTAGAAGACAAGGCAATCCATTAATCTCTACTCATTTATTAGAAGACCAAAATGATCCTATCATAAAAACTTTAAGGCAAGTTGGTCTTTGTAATAAAGATAAAGATAGAGTAAAAGTTGTTTTTCATTCTATTTATTTAACTGGGCATGATGGTTTATTAAATTTAAATTATCAAGAAGTTGTTCAAGGATGTGATTTAGGTGTTTTTCCTTCTTTTTATGAACCATGGGGATATACTCCTTTAGAAGTAGCTGCTTTGGGGACTTGTGCGGTTACTAGTGATTTAACAGGATTTGGAAGATATATTGATAAAAATTTTAAATTAGGTAGGAAAAATTTAGGTATTTTTATTTTAAAGAGATTTCAAAAAAAAGAAAAAGAAAAAATAGAGCAACTAACTAATTTTTTATATCAATTTACCTTATTTGACAAACATCAACTTGCATTTTACAAAAATCAAGCAAGGAATTTAGCTTCTTCTGCTGATTGGAAATTTTTTATTAACAATTATGTTAAAGCTTACAATCAGGCGCTTAGGAAAGCAATTAAAAGAAATAAATAATATTAGAAGTTCTAAAAATAAGCCTTTTTTGTTTTTCATAAAAAAGAATCTCCCTATCAACAATAAAGAGACAGGGAGATATGGAGAAGAACTTGCTTTAAAATTTTTAAGGAACAAGGGATATAAGATTTTGAGACAAAATTTTATCCCCAAGTTCAGTAGGGGAATTAATAGATCTGAGATTGATATTATCGCTAAAAAGCAACAATCTATTATTTTTGTGGAGGTTAAAGCCTTGAAAGTAGATTGTTTAGATGAAGAAAAATTTTTTCCAGAAGATAAAGTTAATTTTCATAAGCTAAAACAAATTAAAAAAGCAGTGGATTGTTTTCTTTCAGAAAATGGCTTATCTTTTGAAAATCAAAAATGTCAAATTGATATTTTATCTGTTTTAATTCATAAATATTCTAATCAAATTAAAATTAAACATTTTAAAAATGTATCCTGAATCCTGTAACAGAGTCAAACCCCTTTACAAGATTATGTTTTATTTTTATGAAATTGCTGAGTAAGGTCCGACCTTACTCAGAATTCAACACTATGTTAAAAAAAAATAAAGGTTTTACTCTGTTAGAGTTATTAATAGTAGTCGCGATTATTGGTTTGTACATAATAAATAAACGCATAAACGCAAAACGAAAAGCGTAAAATAACAACTTAAAGCTTAAAATATTTTAATTATTTCAATTTTGCGTTTTGCGTTTTGCACTGTTGTTTTGCGTTTCAAGTTTTAAGTTTTAATCTGTTTTGTTTAATCTTTTAATGCACTTAGTACAAATTTTTACTCTTTTATTAGCAAAGCAAGATAAATCTTTTTTTCCTATACAAGGAATAGTTTCTTTATCCGCGAAAGTAAACCATTGTAGATTAGGTTGTTTTCTTTTTTTGCCGGTTGGATTATATTTAGTAGCTCTAAACTTAACAAACCTACCAACCATAATCGATTTTTTTTGACAAATAGGACATTTTTTCATATGTTCTTTTTATTTTTTAAAAAATATGCTATTATATATAAAATAAAATCAAAAGTTAAAAGTCAAAATGCAGAATTACAAGTAAAAAGTTGAAAGTCTTGTTTTTGGTTTTCATTATTTCAATTATTTATTGTGAGCTAAGCGCAACGAGATATTCGTTTACGACGATACTCTGAAGCATCTTAAACAAAGTGCCCGATGATGTTGTAAAGCATCGTTTATTACGATACTGTCAAGCATCGTTTAAGTTCAGC
>CAYUUM010000047.1:0-2610 GCA_964447915.1 uncultured Candidatus Saccharibacteria bacterium
ATGAGAAAAATTGAAGTTTGGCATTGTCGAGATAATGCTAAGTTTTTTGGGGAATTAGCAGAAAATAATTTTGATTTAGACCCTGCAAAATTAGGCGTACCAGCAATGTTTATTGGAGAATATTATTTTGTTGGATTGCCTGGAGAAAGAGAAGAAGAAATAATTGAAAGAATTGTTGAACATTGTTTAATTTATAGCTGTCCAAATCCTCAAGATGTTATTCCTAAACAGGCTGAAAATATAAGAAAGATAGGTCATGTTACTTTGCCATTTGTAGGAGAGAGATATATTGCTGGTTTTTCTTTTCCAGTGATTACTATTATAATTGCGGCGGCTGATGGCTTTAATCCTTGTGCTTTGTGGATATTAATATTTCTTCTTTTTTTGGTTTTGAAAGAACCGTCACGAAAAAGATTAATGCTTATTGTTGGAACTTTTATTTTGATTTCAGGAATTTTTTATTTTTTCCTTTTGTCTGCTTGGTTAAAATTATTTCTTTTTATTGGTCATATTAGAACTATTCAATTTATTATTGGTGTAGTCGCTTTAGGAGCAGGTATTTGGCAAGTAAAAAGTTTTTTTAGCAATAAAGCCAATGTTTGTAAAATATCTCAAAGAGGGACTAAAATTCATAATATAATAGCGGAAAAAGCGAAAAAGGTAATTGCTCAAAAGAGTGTTCTTTTAACTATTATTGGCATATCAGTTTTAGCAATAATGGTTAATTTTTTTGAATTTGTCTGTTCTGCCGGCTTTCCAGCTATCTGGAGCAGTTTATTAGCTTTACAAGGATTTCCTGCTATATATAATTTTCTCTTTATTCTTTTATATGTTTTGATTTTTATGTTAGACCAGCTCATAATCTTTACCATTGCCTTTATTACCCTTAAAGTTACTAAAATTGGTGATAAAGTTGCTAAATGGACCGCCTTAATTGGAGGACTATTAATGATTATTTTGGGCTTAATAATTCTTTTTAAACCAGAGTGGTTAGTTTTTATTTAAAAAATAGCGTGAAATTAGGTCTAATTTGATTTTAATTCGATTTTAATGAATTTTAAACAAATAAAAAAACAGAGAAATAATAATTCTCTGTTTTTTTGATTAATTTTTTTTATTTGTATCTTAGCGCTTCAAGGGGGTTAAGTTTAGATGTTCTTTTAATTAGTTAAAAGTTAAATATCAACAATAAAATCAATAACTATATAAATTTCAATAAAGGAAAATTTATTAAATTAAATTTAGATGTTCGGTATTTGTTAGGCGATGTAAAATTACGATTTTTTAGTATCTGATTGTTGCAAAAATTGCTCAAACACTTCTTCATCTGGTAGATCCTTCCATTCTATTGTTTTTGGGTTAACTCCCATTCGTTCAAAAAAAGTACGAACAATTTTTGTATATTCCTTATAACTAGCTATTCTTCCTTGGGTCGCAAGGAAAGCAAAAAATTTACTTTCTACTTCGCTTTGCTTTTGTGGTTGTCAAGCTTCTCTCGAAATAGGATCTGTTGTTATTCCTTTGTAATAAGTAATTCCAGTGGTATATAGAATGAATTCTTTTTTCCCGGATGTTGTTGCTATAAAAGCGTCGTGGAAGTGAGGCATATCTGCACAGTGAGTTTGCGGAGGATGGTAGTGAGCAAATAAATCAGCAACTTTTTCTAGCTCAGCGTCAGATAAAGAGTAATCTTGTGTTCCTTTAATAACAAACCAACGATTTTTGTCAGACAAATGAAGCACTGCTGCCTCACTTTCACCAATGGTGGTAATGAGCTGTAATTCTGCTCTATTTGGTTTTTGTGCTAATTTAAAAACTCTTCCAGCTTCAACTTGTTCATTTTTTAAATCATCAATTATTTTTGCAAATTCGGGAGAAGCTTTTATTTCTGGTGATGTAAATTTTTCGTTTTCCATACTTTGATTATAGGTAATTTTATGTCGCCTAATATTAGGGATATACGAAGCCCAGCCCTCTATAAGCTATATAATTTACTTTCATTGTGAAATCTTATTGCATTCATTCTACAACGCTTCTTATCCTCTAATAAAGTGTAGAGGGCTGGGTTTGGGTAAGTGTGCCACAAGGCACTAACCTTTTATGCTGTGTTAGGCGACGTTGATATGGTGGATTATATGATATTTTCGAGATTCTAAATTGCCATAGGTGCAACCTATGGATACCTACTAACAGATAATCCTATGAGTTATTTTTTCTTGCGAGTTTTAATAAATTCAAATGTTATAGCTACAATAATAGCTAACACTACGCCTATTATATTTGCCTCTAGTCTTTCTAAATCAAAGGCGGGTCCAATAACTTTTCTTGCAAAAATCATCATTGCTATTCCAATAAAAGCACCTATCATAATATTTTGACCAAATTTTTTTATGTTTTTCATAATTTTTTAAAGAACTTTTTAACCTCCTATGTGAAAGGTTAAAAAAGCTCTTAATTAAATGTATATATTTTCAACTGAGGGAGGTCGAACATCTCTCAGTTGTTTTTTCAACCCCAACGATACATCTCCAAAACTTCGTTTTTTAGCACACCTTCTGTAAGTTGTATTTTTTGACCACCTTTTTGGTTTAAGAAAGAGGCGCCCACTTC
>CAYUUM010000048.1:0-2610 GCA_964447915.1 uncultured Candidatus Saccharibacteria bacterium
ATTTTTTATTTTTATTATTTTTCAAACAAAATAAAACTTATATCAGTTAAAGCTTTAATTTTATGATAAGTCTTTGCAGGAAACTCTATTTTTGCAGGAGATTTAATAATCCATACTTTATTTTTCAAAGTTATTTCAGCTGAACCTGTAATAAAATATATTAATTCTTCAACATTTTTAGAATTATCTCCTGCAATCATATCTTTATATCTATATAAAATTTTAAAGCCGTTTGCTTGATATGTTTTTCCTTTTTCGTTTTCTTTAATAAGTCTTATTTTCATATATTAATAAAAAAAATTTTTTAAATAAATAAAATAATAAAATAAAGAATAATCCAAAAAACTGGCTAATAATTCCAAAAATTAAAATAATATTCAATTTGTTAAGCCCCTTAATAAAAAAATCAGGAAATAGATTAAAATAATAAATAATTATTATTAAAACAATAATCATCAACAACCCTTTAATTCCATTTTTAATATCCTGATAAGAAGGCATCAAGCAAACACTGATGGAAACTACTAAATAAGTAAATAACCAAAACTGCCAAGTCTGCCAATTATATTTTAAAAAATATAAGGTTGAAAACAATAAAGTTTTAATATCATCCCAAAAATCTAAATGCAAAGTTATGTCTTGGTCAAAGAAATGCCAGTATTGAAATAACCATAGTAAAAGTAAAATTCCTCCTATTCCTCCTAAAACTGGGGTAAAGCTAATAAAAAACTGACCAAAAATAGGAATTTTAGAGGGTTGATGCTGAACATACCCTCCTTTCTTAGTAAAAAAACTAAATTTTTTAATTTTAGCCCCAGTCAACAAACAAGCTATAATATGAGATATCTCATGAATAATAATTCCTGGAACAATAAATAATCTATAACCCTTTTTATAAAAAAGCTTGTAAAAAAATTTAGTTAATAGGATATTAGTAGTAATAAAAACAAACAATAAAAAAATAGTATTAATCAAAACTTCTCTTAACATTAGAAATTAATTTAATCCCTTTATCAGATAACTTATCTCTAATAAAGTAGATATTTAAATTAATAAAAGTAAAAAATAACCAAGAACAGGAAAGATAACAATGCCTGGTAACGCTGGTATCGGACGGATCGTTTTCTGAGAAACAAAAAACAAATAAGTTGCTATAAAGCCAACTACAGACAAAGCAGCTATTATTAAAGCATAGACAAAATCATAATGAAAATAAACAGAAACAACCAATAAAAGAGGTAATCCAATGTCGCCACCACCAATAAAAAAAATCTTTGCTTTTTCTCGGGCTTGATCAATATTATTTAATTTCATAAAAAAACCTTTTAATTTTACAGGAATAATTAAACCAAAGATAACTCCTGTCTTTATCATTTTTTTAGCCATTACAGTCATATGTTTAGTCCAATAAACTGCTATTAAATCATAAATAGCCAAAAAAATTAAAATAATTGCAACTGCTAAAGGTATGATATATATTCCTACTGGAGCAATTAAAGAAGCAGTAATAACAATAAAAACTAAATTATGAAACCAAACTTGAGCTATTAAAAACCACAAAAAAATAAATAAGATGGAAAAAACAATATCATAAGGAAAAACAAAAAATAAAGAGAAAAAATATAGACTACCAATAAAAATAGCTAAAGAAAATAAACTATTTAAAAATAGCTTTATTTTCCTTTTTTTTCTCAAAAATTTTAAAATAAAGAAAAACACAAAACTAATCAATAAAAAAAAAGTAATAAAAAAGAGAATAAACCACTCTTCTCTGATTACTATTGTTGGAGTTCTTAAATAAACAACTATCTCATTCAATATAAGCGAAGCTTGTTGTTGCACAATAAGCAAAGCTTGTTGTCCCACAATAAGCTGAATTCTAGAAGCAACAAAAATACCCAAAATTTGGGTAATCATAAATAGAAAAACAGCAGATAAAAAAGAAAATAAATTTAAAGTTTTGGTTTGTTGTTTAATATTTTTTTCATTCATATTATTTAGTTTAATTATCTTTTAACCATTTTATCAGTTTTGCTTTTTTCTTAAGTACTTCCTCGTAAAGCTTTGGAGATTTCTCTTTAATTAATTTTTGCCATCTTCTTACTATATTTAATTCTTCTTGCCAATTATTTAAAGAAAAACGAAAAAAAATAAAACCAAAAGTTTTTTCTTTTAATATTCTCTTTTTTTCCTCTTCTGAGATAACTTTAGAAAAAATATCTTTTATAGTGAGTTTCTCCTTAACAAAAGCCTCGTAAGCACTCTGAGGATATCCGAATGCTAAACCAATTTCCTTTGGACTTTTTTTTGTAAAATTTAAGAATTTTTGTTATAATATAGATAGACTTTGATAGTTTTGAAGTTAGAACCACGAATCTTGAACTCGCGTTCAAAATTATACATTGGCTCGCGTTCAATTCTTGTTGTTCGAAATTGTGCGTTCATAGGACATTTATGATTACACAATTATTCTATCAAAAAGTCGATTTTTAAGCAAGTTTTAAAAAGGTGCGTTTAAAACTTGTTAGGCGACATTGCCTCAAAATAATTAAAATGAGAATAACAAAATGATCCAAAAAATCATCATTCGAAAAATCCAGCCCGGCGAAG
>CAYUUM010000049.1:0-2484 GCA_964447915.1 uncultured Candidatus Saccharibacteria bacterium
TTGAATTTTGAATTTATTTGGAATTTGTAATTTTGAATTTTAGATTTAAAAATTAAGTATTAATTTTTTATTTTAAATTTCAGATTTCAGGTTAATGTTTTAAATATCAATTTTTTCTGCTATATCTTCAAACTTTTCTTCTATTCCTTTTCTATATTTATGCCAAGTTTTTTCATCCCAAATTTCAAGACGATTATAAACTCCAGTAATAGCTATATTTTTGGTTAAATTAGCATATTTTTTTAAAAAATCTGGAATAATAATTCTACCAAAGGTATCTAAATTTACTTTCATAGCTCCAGTAAACATTATTCTGCTAAATCCGCGAGCGTCGGCTTGAGAAAAAGACAAATTGTTTAATTTATTATTAATTAAATTTTTCCATTCAATGGAAGTATAGACGAATAAACATTTATCTAAGCCACGAGTAATAATAAATTCTTTTCCTAAAGTTTTACGAAATTTTATAGGTATTCCTAATCGATTTTTTTCGTCTAATTTATGATAGTATTCTCCAATAAACATATATAATAAATAAAGTCAAAAGTTAAAAAATTAACCTGAAACGTAAAACTTGAAACTTGAAATCCATTTTTTGAAATTTGAAACTTGAAACTTAAAACATTAAAAAAAACTAAATTATAAATTTACCCTGTTAAATAATTTTGCCAGAGGTAAAATTGTTGCAAAGCAACATTTAACAGAATGAAAAATAATAAATTCCAAATAAATTACAATGAATTTTTTGGGTGTGATTTGGTTAATCTTTGATTAATCAAAAATCAAAAAAGTTTTCCACAATTTTTGTTTATTTTCCCCACAATTCTCCACAATTCTCCATCTGTCGTATATTTAATTCTTATTATATCATTTTTTTATATTAAGTCAAGTTTTTAAATTATTTTAGATTTCATATTTTGCTTTTTGTTTTTTTTTGCTATAATATTCAATATTTGCTATAATAGTTAAATAATCAATACATTCTTAAAAATTTTGTTTGTTTGTTTGAGTGTTAGTGTTTAGTCATTATTTAAATTTTTTTGGCCTTATCGTCTAATGGTTAGGACGCCAGATTCTCAATCTGGTAATCGGAGTTCAACTCTCCGTAAGGTCACTATTTTAAATTGCATTTGAGTGATAGCTCAAGTGCCTATAAAGACATTAATTAATTACATTCTAGATTATTATTTATTTTATTGTTAATAATTAAACATGAAAGATAATTTAAAAGTGCTAATGATAGGTTGGGAATTTCCTCCTTTCCATAGTGGCGGTTTGGGAGTAGCTTGCTATCACTTTACTAGATGTTTATCTCAACAAGGGGTAAAAGTTATTTTTGCTCTTCCTAAAAAAATTGAGTTGGATGTTAATTATATGCAGGTTTTATTTGGCAGTCAAGATATTAAAAAGATTAAATTTAAAACAGTGGACTCTATTTTAACTCCTTATATTAGTTCAGAGCTTTATCACCAAGAACTTCAAAAAACTGGTCGAGCTAGTTTATATGCTCAAGATTTGTTTGGAGAAGTGATTCGATATGGAATAGAGATAGTTAATATGGCTAAAAAAGAATCTTTTGATGTTGTTCATGTTCATGATTGGCTCACTATACCTGCTGGTTTAAGTCTAAAAAAAATTTCAGGCAAGCCTTTAATTGTTCACATTCACACTACAGAATTTGATCGGAGTGGTAATAATCCTGACCCTCGTATTTTTGAATTGGAAAAACAAGGGCTGGAAGAGGCTGATGTTATTATTGCAAACAGTAATTTTACTAAAAACAATATTATTAAACACTATGGTGTTAAACAAAATAAAATTAAAGTTGTTTATAATTCAGTAGAAATAGACGAGCATTTAGAAAAGATGTCTAAAATTAATATTCAAAATAAAAAGATTGTTTTTTATATTGGAAGGCTTTCGATGCACAAGGGACCTGATCATCTTTTGCGAGCCGCTCAAAAAGTATTAGAAAAAGATTCAAATATAGTTTTTGTTTTTGGTGGAAAGGGAGAAATGCGATGTCAGTTGATTGAAATGGCTATTCAAATGGGTATTATTGATAAGGTTATTTTTACTGGTTTTATTAGCGACCAACAACGAAATCAATTTTTTCAATCAGCTCATTTATATGTTTTACCATCTGTATCTGAACCGTTTGGGATAGTTGCTTTAGAAGCTTTAAGTAATAATGTTCCTATTTTGATTTCCAAGCAATCCGGGGTTTCTGAAGTTTTAAATCATTGTTTAAAGGTTGATTTTTGGGATGTTAATCAAATGGCTAATAAGATTTTGGCGGTTTTGCAATATCCAGTTTTGCAAAAAAGTTTATTGAGTAATGGAGCGCAAGAAGTAAAAAAGTTTGCCGGACCTGAGTTTAATTGGGATAAAAGAGCTAAAGAATGCATAGAGATTTATAAATCTTTGGTTTAGTTATTTAATTACTAAGTAATAATAGATAATTAATTTAATACTTTGAATTTG
>CAYUUM010000050.1:0-2366 GCA_964447915.1 uncultured Candidatus Saccharibacteria bacterium
AAAAAATGTCAAAAATATGGGATATATTAAGATTATAAGATTGTATGAATATAAGATAAAAAAAACTGCATTAGATAGTTATTATTTTGCTCATAAAGTGTAATTAATTTTAATATTTTAATCTATGTTATTTCAAATAGCTCCAAAATTTTGTCCAATTTGCTTTAAAGAAAGCAAGTTTAAAGCTGTAGAAAACTATCAATCCAAAGAAGGAAAATTTTCTCTTTATGAGTGTTTGAATTGTAAGGTTCAATTTTGGATGCCATTTAGAGGTCCAGGAGGAAAATGGTATGAAAAAAATGAGGAGAATAAAAAAAGAACAAAAATTTATAAAAAAGAAGAAATAAGTTTAATTATTAAAAATTCTTGGAATACTTGCCAATTTTTACTTCATCCTCCTCATAAAAATCCTTTTGGCAAAACACTGCTTGATATTGGCTGTGGTACTGGCGGCTTTCTCTTAGAAGCTCAAAAAATAGGTTATAAGGTTTATGGAATAGACTTTGATAAAAATCAAATTAATATAGCCAAAAATTTAGGATTAAAAGGTGCCATTGTAGCTGATATTTTTAATTTTTTAAAAAAAGAAAAAAATAAAAATAGATTTGATGTAATTACAGGATTTGAAGTTATTGAACACCTTGATAGACCTAAAGAATTTTTGAATTTAATATTTCAATCATTGAAGCCAGGAGGTTATTTAGCGTTGAGCGCGCCTAACAGGGAAAGATTTTGGGGTAATATTAAAGAGAGCTATGATTTCCCATATCATCATTTAATAAGATTTAATATTGATTCTCTTAAGAATTTGGTTATAAAAAATGGATTTAAAATTATTAAAGCTAAGGAGCAAATTCCTACAGATTATTTTATAAGCAAAGCAAGAGTTGGATTTGGTTTATGGTTAAGAAAAGTAATTAAATTTTTTCAAAAAAAAAGATTATCTGAAATGAAAAAAGCAAACCAAATAATAAATTATAATCAAAGTGATTTTATTACAAAAATAGGCCATATAAAAGATAAAATAGTGACAATTTTTATCTTTTTACCAGCCTTTATTGCTTTTAAGGTTTTTCAGTTTAAAGGAACAGGTCTTTATATTTTAGCTCAAAAAGATGAAAAAAATAATATTTATTTGTAATAATTGGTTAAAAGATTTAGGCGGAGGAAGAAAAGTTGTTTCTTTATTATTGAATAATTTTACATTGAAACGAAATCATTTTGAGTTTGGACTTATTGATTTGGAAATAGGAGAAAAAAGAGAAAATTTTTCAAAAATAGATTCACGGCTTAATGAAAAAATTAAATTTATACCGATATTTCAGCCAAGAATATTAAAAAATATATTTCCTTTATCGAATATATTGCGTAAAGAAAATCCAGATATTATTGTTGATGTTTCTGGCCCCAATGTAAAAGCTGTTTCTTTTTTTACAGCAAAATTTTCTATTCCTAAGGTAAAATATCTCTTAGTTGAACATTCTCCTTCACAGAGTTTGATTCGTTTTTTGAAACATCAATTAATAAATAAAATTTTAATTTTTTTTGCATATAAAAATGCAGATAAAGTTATTAGTGTTAGTAAAGAACTAAGCGAGCAAACTAAAAAAGATTTTAATTTAAAAGACAAGCAAATAGATTATATTTATAACCCATTTGATTTAAGTAATGTTGTTAAAAAATCAAGAGAAGAAATATCTCATCAATGGTTTGAAAGTAAAACTAAGCCCATTATATTGAGTGTGGCGCGCCTAGACTCTCTTCAAAAAGATTTTATTTCTCTATTAAGGGCCTTTGCTTTAGTTTTAAAACAAAAATCAGTAAGATTAGTTATTGTAGGTGATGGTCCTCAAAAAAGGGAATTAGAATATTTATCTAAAAAACTTAATATTTCTGAAAATATTTGGTTTACTGGATTTCAAGAAAATCCCTATAAATTTATGTCTCAAGCAGATATTTTTGTTTTAAGTACTAAATTTGAGGCCCTTCCTACTGTTTTAATAGAAGCAATGGCTTGCGAGATTCCAGTTATATCATCTGATTGTGATTTTGGACCAAGGGAAATTCTAGAAAATGGTAAAAATGGCATATTGGTACCGGTAGGAGATGTTGAGAAGATGGCCAAAGTTATTTTAAAGTTATTAAAAAATCAGGAATTATGCAAACAATTTAGAGAAAAAGGGAAGAGAAAAGTGTCAGAGTTTACAATTGAGAAGTCATTAAGGCAATATGAAAAAATATTTAATGAAGTTTTAAATTTATGAAAATCGCCATTAATTTAATACCATTTAAGAATGTTTCAGGGATAGAAATTTTCACTAAAAATATAATTGATGAATTTTTAAAACTTAGTGATGATAATATAA
>CAYUUM010000051.1:0-2282 GCA_964447915.1 uncultured Candidatus Saccharibacteria bacterium
TGATGTTGTAAAGCATCGTTTATTACGATACTGTCAAGCATCGTTTAAGTTCAGCAAGGTTCTTTTTTGCGAAGCAAAAAAGGTTCTTATTGTGAACAAAGTGAACAACAAGGTTCTTTTTTGCGAAGCAAAAAAGGTTCTTATAAATTTACTTTTGAATTTTGAATTGTACTTTTAAATTTTGAATTTTGATTTATTTATATTATACTAATATTTATAAATTAAGTCAATTAATATGATAAATGAATTTGCTTCGACAATAGTTTTTTTAGTAATTTTGCTTTTTTCTATTGTTATTCATGAGGTTGCTCATGCTATTATGGCAGAAAAATTAGGAGACTCTACTGCTCGACAAGCAGGAAGAATTACCTTAAATCCAATTCCTCATCTTGATTTTTTCGGATCTTTTCTTTTACCTGGTATACTTTTGCTTATAGGATCTCCTATATTATTTGGTTATGCTAAACCAGTTCCAATTAATCCTCAAAATTTTTATACTTCTAAACTTAAATACGGCATGGCTAAGGTAGCTATAGCAGGACCAATGGCTAATTTAGCAATTGCTTTAATTTTTGGAATGGTTATTCGCTTTTTACCTTATATTGCTTTTTTTCCTAGAGTAGATTTTATTCTAATATTTTCAATTATTGTTCTTGTAAATATTGTTTTAGCTTTATTTAATCTATTGCCTATTTTTCCTCTAGATGGTTCTCATATTTTATTTACCTTTCTGCCTGTAAGTAATAATTTTAAACTAAAATTACAAATGTTTGGTATTCCTTTTTTATTAGTTTTTATTTTTATTGGAGGAGGAACACTTATTTTTGATTTAGTTAAGGATATTTTTTATTTATTTACTGGAATTATCTTTTAAATTAGGATAATTATTGAATATACTTTAAAATTATTTTATATATTTATCAAATTTATTTTTTAATTAATATTATGCCTACTATTAACCAACTTATTAGAAAACCGAGAAAAAAGATAAAAAAAATAAAAAAAACACCAGCTTTAAAAACAAATTTTAATGCTAAAAAAAATATTATTTTGAAAACTCTTTCTCCATTTAAAAGGGGAATTTGTGTAAAGGTTTTTACAACAACTCCTAAAAAACCTAATTCTGCTATTAGAAAAGTAGCTCGAGTTAGGGTGAGTAATCAGATGGAAGTAACTGCTTATATTCCTGGTATTGGACATAATTTACAAGAACATTCTGCTGTTTTGATTAAAGGAGGAAAGGTCAAAGATTTACCAGGAGTTAAATATAAAATAGTAAGAGGTGTTTTAGATACAGAAGGAGTAAAAGACAAAAAACAAAGTCGAAGTAAATATGGGACCAAAAAACCAAAAAAATGAGATTATAAGTTATAAGTTATAAATTATAAAAGAAGTTTGTTACTTCATAATAAATTATGAGTAAAAAAATAAAAAAAAGAGTTTCTTTAGATCCTTTATATTCTAATCCAAATGTTGCAAAATTTATTAATTATGTAATGAAAAAAGGAAAAAAAGGATTAGCTAGAAAAATTGTTTATAATAGTTTTAAAATTGTTGAACAAAAAACTAATCAAGATGCCTTATCTGTTTTTAACTTAGCTTTAAAAAATAGCTCACCTTTAATGGAAGTGAGACCTAAAAAAGTTGGTGGGGCCACTTATCAAGTTCCTATGAAAGTAGAAAAAAAGAGGAAAATATTTTTAGGATTAAATTGGATTATTAATGTTGCTAGAAAAGCTAAGGGACAATCAATGGAAAAAAAATTAGCAAGCGAAATTATTAAAGCTTCTCGAAAAGAGGGTGGGGCAGTAAAGAAAAAAATAGATGCTCACAAAATGGCTGAAGCAAATAAAGTTTTTGCTCATCTTGCTAAATTTCAAGGTAGACGTAAATAACAGAAAATTTGAAACGTAAAACTTGAAACTTGAAACGTAAAATTAATACTTAATTTTTAAATCCAAAATTCAAAATTACAAATTACAAATAAGCACCAATGACCAAAATTTAAAATCCAAAAACACTCCCTGTCATTCTGAATGACTGAAAGGAGTGAAGATTGTTAAAGAAAACAATAAAATTTATATTGAAAAGTTTAATTCTTTTAAATCCTTTAAAGGTCTAAATAGGTCAATGAGAGATGTAACCTGGTTTCAATTCTTCAATATACTTTGTTTCAAAGCGGAAGAGGCTGGGAGAAAAGTTATTGAAGTTCCTACCAAAATACCTCTTAATTGTGTTCCAAATGCGGACAGATTGTAAAAAAGGATTTGTCTGTTCGTATC
>CAYUUM010000052.1:0-2159 GCA_964447915.1 uncultured Candidatus Saccharibacteria bacterium
GTGGTGACTGACTTTATTACTAATGCTATTTCCACAGACCCTGGGCTTGATTTTAGACAAATTGCAATAGAAAAGGAACAAAAATTGTCAGAAATTAAAATAAGAGATAATGAAAAAGTTATCGCTCTAAAAAGGCAAATAGGTGATAATCAATTTAAATTTTTAATTAATTTAGAAAAAGATAAAACATTAAATAAAGGAGATTGTTTAATATTAATTCACAATGATTTTGAGTAAATTTATTATATTATTATTTGGGATTTAATATTTTTTGTTTAGCTTAAAATAAAGGTCGAGCTTTTTAGGTAAATTATTAATAAAAAGCAAAGCTTAAAAATAAATTTCCTTCAAAAAAGTTTTATTTAATTAATAATTAATAATGTTTTTATAGTTCAATTATGAGTAAAAAAATTCTAACTCTAATTATTATTTTTCTTGTTTTAGGAGGATTAACAGCTTTTATGTTGCATCGCCGTGTAGAAGAGGACCAAGAAGCAATCCGTCGAGCAAGGATAACAACAATGAAATCTTCATTAGCAGAATTGCAAACGATAACTATAATTGAAGAAAGACCTCTGGCAGGAGCTAATTTTTGTGTAAATGCAGAAGTAGAAAACATCAAGGCTAATATCAAGGCTATATTAATATTAGATGAGGGTGCAGGCACTGTTGATTGTTTTGGTGTAATTGATAGCCCTGCTACCTGTATTCAAGTTGATGGGGTAATAAAAGCAGACGAAAATATAACAACTCTTTGTGGAGATTGGCAAGGCAATATTTACCTTGGAGGAACATGCCAAGTTCCATTAGGAGCAGATCCTGGTGCTATTCTTACTGAATGTCGTTTATAAAAATTTATAATAAAACAAGAGTTTTTATAATAATAATCTACTAAAAATATAAAAAATAAATTTAGCGTTTGTAAATTTTAAAAAATAAAAAAAGCCTTATTACAATTAAGGCTTTTTTAATTGGGTTGAATGTCTTTAGTTTTTCCAAAATAAAAAGGTATTAAATTTTTGGTAGGGTGATATCTTTTTGTCCTTGATATTTACCTTTTTTATCGGCATAGGAAACTTTACAAGCACTACTTGCCTTGAAAAATAATAATTGAGCTATCCCTTCATTGGCATAAATTTTTGCTGGTAATGGAGTAGTATTAGAAATTTCAATTGTAATATATCCTTCCCACATTGGTTCTATTGGGGTAATATTGATAATTAAGCCACATCTTGCATAAGTTGATTTTCCTATACAAAGCCCTAAAATATCTCGGGGAATACAAAATCGTTCTAAACTTTTACCTAAAATAAAAGAATTTGGTGGAATAACACACTCTTTACCTTTAAAATCAACAAATGACTTAGAGCTAAAATTTTTTGGGTCAACAATAGCATTGTTAACATTGGTAAAAATTTTAAATTCATTGGCAATACGGAAATCATAGCCATAAGAAGAAAGACCATAAGAAATTACTCCCTTTCCAATTTGAGATGTCTTAAATGGAGTAATCATCTTATATTTTTTAACATATTCTTTTATTTCTTTGTCTGAAAGAATCATATTTTATTAAGATTATTTTAAAAAAATTTTTTTCCTTCTTGATATCTTTTAATTATGTCTTTTGTCATTCTTTTTTGATTTTCACTAGTTTGCGGATTTTTAAGCCCATCTTCTATTATTTTTCCTATTATTGGGTGTTTATCATACTCTCCTGAAATTATCCACATTCTGGTTGCTGTAGATAAATTGTCGTCTTCAAAAGCCTTTAAAGCAAATCCATTGCTAATAGCTTTAAGTTTATCAATCGAGTCTGAATGTATTCTTACATCATTTATCCTTTCTTCTGAAGCAGCAATTTCTCTGTTTCTTTCTTTACTCGCTAAATGTGTTCTTATTGATTTTGCAAATTCTAATTCTGAGGGCATTCCTCTATCTTTATCAAATTTTTGTATACTATATTTTTTTGAATCGATTTCAATAAATCCTTTTCGTAAGTTTTTATATAAACTCTTTAACTTATCATCAACCTCAGACTCAGATATGGTTAAATTAAGACAAGTATAGATATTTTTTCCATAAGTAGATAAACTTTCAAGTAATTCAGCTTGCTTTTCACTGTCTCCTTCTGGGTAATTTTCTGGTAGAGGTGTTGGTTC
>CAYUUM010000053.1:0-2083 GCA_964447915.1 uncultured Candidatus Saccharibacteria bacterium
CAAATTTTGCTTGAGCCATTGTCAATCCTGCCTTAGCTGATTCAAGTTGAATTTCGAAATGATCAATATCTATTCTAGCCAAAACCTGTCCTGCCTCCACTCTTTGACCAACTTTAACATATATCTCTTCAATTCTGCCCGGGTTTTGGAAATTTAAGTCAATTTCTCTAACTGGTTTAACTATTCCAACTTCAACAATTTCTTGATAAACATTACCTTTAAATACTTTTTCTAAAGTAAAGCCAAGCGGTTCTTCTTTAATAAAGCCTTGATAAATAAAAATTCCCCCTACAATTATTATAAAAACCCCAATGATTAAAATTATTTTATTTCTTTTTTTCATAAGAAATTAAATTGATAATATATAATACTACAATTTATTATAGCTTAATTTTTAAAAAAACAACAATTAAATTATTAGTTAAAACATTTAATCTTTTATTTCAATTAAAAACCTGCTTGCTTTACTCACAATAAATCTAAATAAATTATTTTATTTTTTAAACTTTTTAAAAATTCTTTAAAGTTTTTTGTCTTTAAATTCAAAGTAGCCGTATTATTATTAGGATGAAAATTTATCGTGTTATTTTTTAAAATTTCCTTATCTATTATTACTTTAACTTTTCTATCTTTATCATAAATCAATCCAAATGGAGAAACTGAACCTGGTTTTAAGTTTAAAAATTTATTTAGGTCTTCAGAATCAGCAAAGCTTATTTTTTTTACTTCTAGTTGTCTAGCTAATTTTTTTAAATCTATTCTTTTTCTAGCTTCAGTTAAAACTAAAAAATAACTAATTTTCTTTTTATCTCTTAAAAATAAATTTTTAGTTTTAATTCCAGGAATATTTTGATCAATTTTTTCAGCATCTCGAACAGTAAAAATTGCCTGATGATTAAATTTTTTATATTTAATATTTAAATTATCTAAATAATTATAAATGGTTTCCATATTTTTTTACTTTATTATTCATATAAAACACTATTTTTCTGCTATATCTTCACAAATTTGATAATAAAGAAGTATTATGTTTTAATAATATAATAATATCAAATTTTATAAAAATAAACAACAGAAACTTGACAAATTATTATACTTTTGCTATACTAAAATAACTTACCGATTGGTAAGTAAATTTAAAAAATTTAAAGTTATGAGAACAACCGCAAAACGATCTAAAGTTATTGTTCAAGGCACTAAAAAATATATTATCAATGTAGCGCGTCGTCTATTTTCAGAATCTAGCTATCTTGGTGTTTCTATGAATGATATTGCTAAAAAATTAAATATCACCAAACCAGCACTTTATTATCATTTTTCTGGTAAAGCAGAAATTTATAAAGAAGTTCTTAATCAAGTTTTTAATGATTTAAGCTTATCTATTAAAACATCTTTGAAAAAAACAACAAATGATAAAAAACTATTTAAACTTATTAAGAATTATTTAGATTTTGGATTAAAAGAAAAAAATCTTATTAAAATTTTAATACTAAAATTGCCTCCAGCAAATCTTCAGATAAAAAAACAGATCATCCAATTAAAAAAACAAATATTTAATTTAATTCATTCAGTTATAAAAAAAACGCTTTTAAACAAAAAAACATCTTCAAAAATTGACAGCGAATCATTAACTTTTTTGCTTACTAGTATAATGAATGGATTACTTTTGGAATATTTATTTTTGAATAAAAAAATTAATTCAGAAAAAATGTCAAATCAAATTATTATGATGTTATTTCAAAAGGTCGAGGCTTAATCTCCCTTATGGATTTATAGATTAATAAAAAATAAAATAAAAATAAAAATAAAACTATGGAACCAATAATGATTGCTGGAATAATTGTTGTTGCAATTATTGTTATTTACTTTATATACGCTGGTTTTGCAAAAAAGTGGCCATTTAATAAGTAAATAAAAAATATTAAAAAACCATTTAACTAAAAAAACAGGAAGTTATTTTAACAACTTCCTGTTTTTTTAGTTTGTTTTTTAAGTTTTTTTTAAATTACCTTCCTGGCGCTAATCTACCAACAGGCATTATGTATAGAGGGACTTCATTTTCAGCCATTCTAATAATTTCATG
>CAYUUM010000054.1:0-2075 GCA_964447915.1 uncultured Candidatus Saccharibacteria bacterium
ATTTTGACTTTTGACTTTATGCTATTGTTTCTTGTTCATTGCTTGTTGCTTGTTGTCTATTGTTTGTTGTTTGTTGTTCAATTTTTTAAAACATTTTTAATATATTTAATAATCTCCTGTTGTTTAACAACAATTTGATCCCTAGTTTCCATTCTTTTTACAATAATATTCTTAGATATCGCTTCCTCGCGACCAATAATTAAACAATATCTTATCCCTATTTTGTTAGCATATTCTAATTGTGCCTTTAAAGTTTTTTTTTCTAAAATATGGGCGATAGGAATCTTTGCTTTTCTAAATTCTGATAAAACTCTAAGAGAACTCTTCTTACCTAAAAAATCTATACAGGCTAAAAATACTTTTGGAAAACGATCTGATTTTACTTTTAAATCTAAAATCTTCATTATCTCAACAACTCTCTCTACTCCCATAGCTGCCCCACAAGCACTAGCACCCCTACCTCCTAAATCTTCAACTAAATAATCATAACGACCTCCTCCAAGCAGACTATATTGAAAATGTTTTTCCCCTTGCCCTTGCTTTCCCTTTAATGCCGTTGAATGACAAAAAATTTCAAATACAGTCCTATTATAATAATCTAATCCTCTCACTAAATAAGGATTTAGTCTATATGGCAAAAAAACTTCATCTAAAAATTCTAAAACCTGTTTAAAATGCTCCTTAGCTTGCTCAGAAATATTATCAATAATTTGAGGAGCTTGATCTCTTACCAAGGAACACTGCTCTATTTTGCAATCAAATATTCTTAAAGGATTTTGTTTAATTTTTTTCCTACAATCAATGCACAATAAAGACCTTTGTGATTCAAAAAAAGCAGAGAGTTTTCGATTATATTTTTTTCTATCTTTCCTATCTCCAATACTATTGATTTCTATAACTAAATTTTTAATCCCTATTTTTTTTAAGATATTATAAAAAATTTGAATAATTTGAGCATCTGTTATTGAATCATTACTGCCTAAAACTTCAGCATTTACTTGATAAAATTGACGATACCGACCAGCTTGAGGTTTATTATGTCTAAAGAGTTGCCCAATAGAAAACAACTTAACTGGTTGAGGATAAGTAAACATACCATGTTCAATATATGCCCTAGCTATTGAAGCTGTAAACTCAGGACGTAAAGCAATTTTATCATGTTTCATTTTGAAAATATACATTTCTTTATCAACAATATCAGTATCTGTTCCAATGCTTCTGGTAAATAAATTGCTTTCTTCAAGGATAGGAGTATCTATTCTACTAAAACCATAAAATTTAAAAATATCCTCTGCTATTTGGTAAATTTTTTGAAAATATTTTTGCTCTCTTGGTAAAATATCAGACATACCAGTTAATGTTTGATATTTTATCTTTTCTTTTTTTATTTTTTTTTTATTAGGATTTTCCATAATTTTAATCTGTAATAACATTATTGTGAAACTCATTTATTTCTATTGTTAAACAAAAATTTTTGACAAAAAATATTTTTTATTCTATAATAGTAATAGATTATAACACAATAATATAAAAAAACAAATTTATTAAATAATGATAAAAAATTTTTCACAAGGATATTTTTATAGCCCAAGCCAACATCAAATATTATTCTCTCATATAGTTGAAGAACTTATCCTTTATATGCAAGATGCTCCTGGAAGCTCTTATGAGATTGTAGTAGGGTGTGATTCTTCCTCTAAACAAAGTCCTGATTTTTGTGTAGTAATAGCTATTCTACGAATTGGAAAAGGTGGTAGATTTTTTGTTAAAAAAATAGACTATTCAAAAATAAAAGAAAAAAAATTTTATAATTGGAAGCAAAGGATATTAGAAGAAGTTTTTCTTTCATGTGAATTAGCGATTATTCTAAGAGAAGAATTATTGAAAAAAATTAAAACTTTGAAATATACTTTTAATTACCAATTTGAATATATTCATACTGATATCGGTAAAAATGGAGAAACAAAATATATGATTCAAGAAATAATAAAATATATTCAAAGCAATAATTTTAAAGCTAAAATAAAACCAGAGGCATATACTGCTTCAACAATCGCTGATAGATACGTATAATC
>CAYUUM010000055.1:0-2074 GCA_964447915.1 uncultured Candidatus Saccharibacteria bacterium
GCTTGGTATGATAATGAATGGGCCTATAGCTGTCGTTTAAAAGAATTTGCTGAATTTATTGCTAAAAAACTTTAATTTTATTTTGTATTTTAGACCATTTTTTTATATTTTACGCTTTATTCTTTTATATTATGCCATTAGAAGATATTCGTGAAAATAGAATTAAAAAAAAACAAGAGATATTAAAAAAAGGATTAAACCCATATCCTTCAAAGGTTAAAAAAACTCATATCATTCAACAAGCCTTAGATGAATTTATAGATTTGGTTGAAGAAGAAAAAGAGATTAGTTTAGTTGGTAGGATTATGTCTATTCGCGAACATAGAAATATTACTTTTATTCATTTTAGAGATGAAAGCAATGAGATCCAAGCTTTTTTTAGCCAAGAAGAGTTAGGAGATAAATACTCAATGTTTGCAAAATTTTTTGATATTGGCGATTTTATAGAGATCCAAGGAACTCTTTTTCACACTAAAAAGGGGGAGAAAACTATTAAGGTTAAAGATTATAAGATATTGAGTAAGGCCATTAGGGCTTTGCCAGAAAAATGGCATGGATTAAAAGATATTGAAATAAAGCTTAGACAGAGATATTTAGATTTTATAATAAATCCTGAGGAAAAAGAGATATTCAGAAAAAAAGCTATTTTTTGGAAATCAATTAGGCAATTTTTAGATAAAAAAGGTTTTATAGAAGTGGATACAGCAGCTTTAGAAGCAGTGCCAGGAGGGGCTGATGCAAAACCATTTATTACTCATTATAATGCTTTAAATATAGATTTTTATTTGCGCATTTCTTTGGAATTACCTTTAAAGAAATTTATTATTGCAGGATTTGAAAAAGTTTATGAAATTGGCAAAATTTTTAGGAATGAGGGGATGAGTCATCAACATCTTCAAGATTATCTTCAACTTGAATTTTATTGGGCATATGCAGATTATTATAAAATAATGGAGTTTTTAGAAAAAATGTACAAGTATATTATTAAGCAAACAATAGGATCTTTACAAACAGAATGGCAAGGAGAAACAATTGATTGGTCAAAAAAATGGCTTAAAAAAGATTATTATCAATTATTTCAAGAAAAGACAGGAATAGATCTTAATACTGTTAAAGAAGAAGAATTATATGATTATCTTTGCAAAAACAATGAGCAAGTTGAAAAAAATGTTGGGGTTGGTCGAATGATTGATTTAATTTTTAAGAGAAAAATTAGAAAGGATTTAATTCAACCAATGTTTTTAATTAATCATCCAACCTTAATTTCTCCTTTAGCTAAAAAAAGAGAAGAGAATCAAGCTCAAGTAGAAAGATTTAATATTATTGCTTGTGGTACAGAATTGGGAAATGGATTTTCAGAACTAAATGATCCGCTAGATCAAAGATCACGATTTGAAGAGCAAGTAAAATTGAGAGAAGCCGGAGACGAAGAAGCGCAAATGATGGATGAAGAGTTTATTGTTGCGTTAGAGTATGGTATGCCACCTACTGCTGGGTTTGGTTTATCTGAGCGATTTTTTTCATTTTTAATGAATCGTAGTATTCGGGAAACTGTTTTTATGCCACCAATGAAACCAAAAGATTGAAATTAAAAGTCAAAATAATAATGTAAAATTAAAAGAGCATAAAGCTTGAAGCGAAAAATACAAAACAACAATGTAAAGCTTAAAAGGATAAATTCCAAATCATAAGCGCTAAATTACAAACAAATTCTAAAAATAAAATACTAATATCTAAACCCTAAATATACCTTAAAAAACTAAAGTTTTTTAAAGAACGCTACTTCGCTTTAGCGAAATTGTCCTCTAAACAGCATTTAATAGGGTGAAAATGTTCAAAACAGGTTTTGGACTTTGGATTCTGGTCATTTGGATTTGTTTAGAATTTATTGTTTGCGATTACGATGTGTATTACGATACTGTAAGGCATCGTTTAAACAAAGTGTCTACATCGTTTAAGTTCAGCGAAGCTGAACTCCCAGCAAACAACAAGGTTCTTACTGAAGGTAAGGTTCTTTGATATTAGGATTTAGGATTTATATTTTTGCATTTTGCATTTTGACTTTTGACTTTTT
>CAYUUM010000056.1:0-2004 GCA_964447915.1 uncultured Candidatus Saccharibacteria bacterium
TTATTTGGAATTTGTGATTTTGGATTTGTGATTTAAAAATTAGTATTAATTTTTTTATTTTATTTTATTTTATTTTATTTTTTATTATGAATTTGAACAAAGCTATTTTAATAGGTCGTTTAACTCGAGACCCTGAGATAAAGAGCTTGCCTTCAGGTCAAAGTGTTTGCAATTTTAGCATTGCCACTTCTCGTTTTTGGTCTGACCGAGAAACAAATGAAAAAAAAGAAAAAACCGAATTTCACAATATTGTTGCTTGGGGAAGACAAGCAGAAGTTGTTAATCAATATCTTTCTAAAGGAAGTTTAATTTTAATAGAAGGAAGAATTGAAACTCGCTCTTGGGAAGATACAAATGGAAATAAACGTTATCGTACTGAAGTAATTGCTGAAAATATTCAATTAGGGCCAAGAACAACTTCTTTTGCAGGGGGGTTAAACACAGGAAAAGCTGAACAACAAGAATCAACTAAGGAGCAAAACTCTAAAAAAGAAGAAAGCATTCCTATTATTGATAAAGATGAAATATCTAATAAAGATGATGACGAAATAGATGTTTCTAAAATACCATTTTAAGTTTAGAATCTAGAATTTAGAAAATAAATCAAAAAGTACTGAGCGAGGTCCGACCTAGCTCAGAATTTCAGATTCTAAATTTATTTATTTTATTATTTTATTACTTTATGCAGCAATGTTATTTTTGTAAAAATAAATCCATTATAATTGACTTTAAAGATACTGACCTTTTAAAAAGATACATTTCTGGTCTTGGAAAAATTAGATCGAGAAAAAAAACTCAATTATGTGCTAAACATCAAAGAAAAATAAGTAAAACAATTAAAAGAGCACGTCATTTAGGTCTTTTGTCAGCTACTGAAAAATAAAAAACAATAAACATTGTTTATTGTTTATTGTTTATTGTTCGTTGGTTACTCTTTATCAACAATTCGCTTAATTTCTTGTTCAATTTTTTTTAATATCTTAGAATTATCTTCTAAAAATTTTTGAGCCTCATTACTCCCCTTTCCTAATTTTTCTTCTCCATAAAAATACCAAGCACCAGCTCTTTTAATAATATTGTTTCTAATGCCAGTATGCAAAACATCGGCAAAATAAGAAATGCCTTGATTATAATAAATATCAAATTCAGTTACTTTAAAAGGAGCAGCAACTTTATTTTTTACTATTTTAGCCTTTATCCGATTGCCAATAATCTCATCTTTGTCTTTAATTTTTGCAATTTGTCTTAAATTAATTCTTACTGATGCATAAAACTTTAAAGCCATTCCACCTGAAGTAGTTTCAGGATTACCAAAAATTACCCCAATTTTCATTCTTGTTTGATTAAGAAAAATAAGAATTGTCTTTGTTCTAGAAATAATACCAGAAAATTTTCTTAAAGCTTGAGACATTAATCGGGCCTGAGTTCCTATTTGAGTATCACCAACTTGCCCTTCAATTTCTACCTTAGGAGTCAAAGCAGATACTGAATCAACTACAATAACCCCAATCTCTTTTGTCCTAATTAAATGCTCAACAATTTGCAAGGCCTGTTCTCCGCTATTAGGTTGAGAAATTAAAAGTTCATTTACTTTAACTCCTAATTTTTTAGAATAATCAGGATCTAAGCTATGCTCAGCATCAATAAAGGCGCAAACTCCGCCTTGTTTTTGTTTTTCAGCAATAATATGAAGAGCCAATGTTGTTTTACCACTTGATTCAGGTCCATAAATTTCAATAATTCTCCCACAAGGAATACCTCCTACCCCTAAAGCTAAGTCCAATGAAAATGAACCAGTTGGCACAACATCAACATTAACTGCCCTAACATCCCTTAAGGTCATAATTGCCTCTTCTTTAAAAATCTTCCTCGCTCCAGATAAAATTTCCTTTATTTTGTCTGTTTGATTTTTATTACTCTTATCATTATCTTGTTCTTTTTGGGCCTCTTGTTTGTCCATAATAAAAAATATAATAAAATATAAATAAAATAAAAAATTAATAC
>CAYUUM010000057.1:0-1934 GCA_964447915.1 uncultured Candidatus Saccharibacteria bacterium
CTGGTGCCTGAAAAAACAAAATACTGGAGCCAATTAAGATTATTATTAAAATCAAGCCTAGTATCTTGCGTGAATATTTTCTGCTAATATTTTTTAAATTTTTTTTAAATTTCATAAACAAGATTTAAACTTTGTTAAATGTTTTGTTTATTTGAATAAAATAGAGCTTTAAGTAAGTTTTTGGAAATTTTCTATATTTACTTTAATTTTAGCAGTTTTTAAAAGAAATTCAATGTTTATCCATCACTAAAAATCAACAGAGAAAGAAAAGACAAATTTTATCAGCTTATATTGTTTGTCTTGAGTGTGATGGGGTAAACAAGGTTCTGCAATACGACATCCAGTGTTGTTTAAACGAAGCGATAGCGGAGTGCCAGTGAAGCGAACAGGTTTTTATCTCATTTTTATTTAAAAAATATTTTTACTAAATAATAAAAAGGAATAGGAATAATGACCAAGAAAAGAAGAAATTATATTAAATCTGTGCAATTCTTTTTCACAAACACGAAATCCTTGCATTTCTATCAATTTTATCATTTTTTTAGGATTATTTTGAGTGACAACAAATAACAAAGCATTTTCATTGAGTTTTTCTTTTATTGTTTGTAAGTATAAACTGAATTCTTGACAGTATTTTTTATTATCTAAGATATTAGAGATATAAATTAAATCAAAATAATTATCTTTGAATAATTTTAAATTTTTATTAAAGTCTCCACAGTAAATTGATATTTTGTCTAAATTTTTTTGTAATAAATAATATTTCTCTTTTGAAACTAAATAGGGCAGGTATTCTTTTCTGTTTTTAATTTGCCAAAAACTGTTTCTATACCATAAACCTGATTTTTTTAAACATTTTAAAAAATCTTTTCCTTGGTAATTTTCTATAATAAAATCAAATATTTTTCTACTTAACGGTGTTATTGTTTCCCTGGTTCTTTTATAAGTTATATTTTTATCAAAAAATTCTCGCTTTAGAAATAAATTTAAAATTTCTTCATATTCTAAATTTTTGAAAAGCCCTATCTTAAAATCAATTGATATATTTGCCATTTGTCTTATGTCACAGACATTTATTTCGTTTATTTGATTTAGGGTTTGCATAGATAAGAGCGAAAAGGCGAAGTCTCCACCTCCGCCAATAGAAAAGATTTTTTTGATTTCTTTATGACTTTCCAATTTTTGAAAAAAATTATTAATTCTTTCGTTTGTAAAAAACCAAACCCGATAAAATTTCTTATCTAAAATATCTTTATAAATTATTTTCTGGCATATCTGACATATTTCTTTATTCATAAAATTTATAATTCTATTACGCTACGATGCGTATTACGATGCTGTAAGGTATCGTTTACGACGATGTGCGTAGAACATCGTTTATTACGATGCTGCGAAGCATCGTTTAAGTTTAGCGAATCTATTACGATGTTGTAAACAAGGAGTCGCTCTAAAAGGAGCCAAAAGGAGCCGAGCTCCTTTAAGTCTGACGACGCTTGACACTGTCAAATGTCTTTGCCATAGGAACCTCTGAGGTTCCTGTTTTTTTGAGGTTCCTTTTAGGGATAATTCCTAATTAAATTATATTCTCAGAAAATAATTTATCAAGTATTTATATTGTAAAAAATATACGGAATTACGCTGTATATTTTTTTGAATATTTTTTTTAGAAAGATTTAGGTATTTTGTTTGAGAACAGCTTTGATTTTATTGACAATTTCTTTAGGGGTAAAATGAGCCTTAACTAAAAAATCTTTAGCTCCCATTCTAAGTCCTTTTTGAATTTCTTCTTTTTGACCAAGGTTAGAAAGAATAATTACTGGAATTGAAAATAAAATTGGATCATTTTTTATTGTCTGTAAAACTTCGAAGCCGTTTATTCCCGGCATAATAAGATCAAGTAGAATTAAATCTGGCTTTTTTTCTTGAATTTTTTT
>CAYUUM010000058.1:0-1766 GCA_964447915.1 uncultured Candidatus Saccharibacteria bacterium
TTTTTTTTACGTTTCAAGTTTCACGTTTCAAGTTTTAGCTTTTATTATTATGTTTATTTTTATCTACGGTGAGGAATCATATCTTTGTCAATTAAAATTATTAGAAATTATTAATCAATATAAAAAAACCTTATTACTTCGCAATAAAAAAGCAAATTCTAATAAAGCTAACTTATTGCAATGCAATAATATTCCTTTATGTTATCTAGATTTTGCTGAAAATTCTTTTAAAGATTTTATAAGAGAAACTACTCAATCTTCTATTTTCCAACAAAAAAAGATGATTATTCTTAAAAACTGTTTTTTGAATTTTGAATTAACTGAAGTTATTTTGTCGCATCTTCAGAAATTAAAATTTCAAGATACAGTTTTTTTAATTTTATTTTATGAAGATAGTGCTGTTGATAAAAAAAATAAATTATTTAAATTTCTTAAAAAGCAAGCCCAAGCTCAAGAAATGAAAAAATTAAAAGGCAAGGATTTGAGTGCTTGGGTAAGTCAAGAAATTAGAAGCCATAATATAAAAATGAATTTTGAGAATCAGCAATTGTTAATTCAGTTTTGTGGAAATGATTTGTGGCGTTTGGCTAATGAAATTAAAAAATTAGCTTTATATAAATATCCTGAAAAAGAGATTTCTGAAAAAGATATTAAAAAAATGGTTGAGCCAATCATTAGAACTGATATTTTTAAAACTATTGATGCTTTGGCTATAAAAGATAAAAAAAAAGCATTGTTTTTAGTTCATAATCATTTTAAAAAAAATGAGCACCCTTTATATATTCTTTTAATGATTATTTATCAATTTAGAAATCTTTTAATGATTAAATTTCTGTTAAAACAAGCTGAAAAATCTGGGCAACATTTAAATATATCAGATATGATAACTACAACAAAACTTCATCCATTTGTGGTAAGAAAAACACTTCAACAAGCTTCTAAATTCACTTTTAAAGAATTGCAAAAAAAATATCAACAATTATTAGATTTAGATATAGATATTAAAACAGGCAAAATAGAGTCTTTTGCAGGATTGAATTCATTCCTATTATCTTAATATTATTGATTATTAATTATATTATTCTAAAAATAACGGATAATTTCTATCTAGCAGCAGGTATTTTTTTAAATTTTTGCGTTGCTCAATGTCACTTTTTACAGACTCCAGCGCGCCTGTTTTCTTGTTGGGAATCATTGCAATAGTTCCACCACAAAAAACTTTGATTTTTTAGAATTTATATTAATCAATAAGTTATTTTTTAAATCCTGGCTTAATATACTTAGTGAGTCTCTATCATATTTAATTTCAGTTTGGCATGTTAGTAAAATGTTAAACCTTTAGTGGGTGAGACAGGATTTGAACCTGTGACCTCTACAATGTCACTGTAGCACTCTAACCAACTGAGCTACTCACCCCCCAAAAAAAACTAAAAAATAAAAATTAAAAAATAAAAATAACAAAGAAAAATTCAAAGAGAATTATTTTTTAAAGCTTCAAATTCAAAGCTTCAAATTCCAAATAAATTATAATGAGGCCTCTATGCCTCTAGCCCCTATGCCTCTTATACCCCTTCCGGGGAGTCGTCTTTGACGACAAAGGGGAGTCGCTTTTAGCGACAGTAAAATCCAAAATCCAAAACACAAAATTATTAATTATAGTTTTGAACATTAGAATTTTGAATTTTGAATTTATTTGTTATTTGTAATTTTGAATTTGTAATTTGTTTAGGATTTGTAATTTTGGATTTGTAATTTAATTTTTTTTA
>CAYUUM010000059.1:0-1674 GCA_964447915.1 uncultured Candidatus Saccharibacteria bacterium
AAAGCAAAGTTTTTGAGATTATTTTTTATTCCTAAATTTTTCTAAAAACTTAGCAGCTGCTTCTTTGCCACCTAATCCAAAAGCCAACCCAATTGCTATAGCTAATGCTATTACTATACCTGTAGCAAACGCTTGCAATAACAAAGGAAAAATGGTCTCTCCTATTCCTATTTCAGAAAGAATAATACTAAAAGCAAAAATTAAGAATGCCCACTTAACAAAAGAGGCTAAAAAAGCATAATAAGATATTTTTGCTGCTTGAGCTTTAAAGCTTACAAGTTTTTCAATAAAATCACCAATAATTAAAGCAAAAAAGAAAGCTACAACTGCAATAAAAATACTAGGTAAGAAAATAACTATTCTATAGAGAATATCATAAAGTCTAATCCATTCTAAATGTTCAACAGCAAACATAAATGCTGTAAAAATTACTATCCACTTAGCAATACTACCTAAAACTTGTGACCCTGTTTTTTTTATTGATATATTAGCTCTTCTTAAATTTTCTCCATATCCTAGTCGTGCTAATGCTTTATCTATCTTACAAGCCTTTGCAATTTTTATAACAAATATCTTAATTATTAAAGCTATAATATATCCTACTAATAAGATGAGTAATGCTCCTAAAAATCTCCATAAAAAATCAATTATATATGGCGTTATTCTTTCTAAAAAAGGATAAAAATCTTCTACTGCAAACATCATAAAAAAAATTAATATTTATATATATATATATTTATATTTATTTTGCTCGACCTTTATATAAGATAACTATGTTATATTTTTATAATTATATCATAAATAATATCATAAACAATAAAAAAGTCAACGTCAGTAAATATAATGTCTTTAAAGTTTTTCAAACTCTTGTTGGGGATCAGCCTGCTCAAGAACAATTCTTTTAAGCAAATAAAGAATTTTAAAATTTTTAGCCTGATTCCTTAATAACTTACAAATAGCTTCTAAAGAAACGACTCCTTCACTTTTTTTAATGTTTTGATTGCTAATAACGATTTGTCTTCCAAGGCTATAATTATAGGATACCCTGCTTGTAATGGTAGTAAATAAATCCCCTATTCCAGCTAATCCTTGAATAGTTTTTTGTTTACCTCCAAAAAATAAAGTAATTTTTTGTATTTCTTCTAAAACTTGTATTAATAAATACCCTTTTATATTATTCCCTAATTTTAATTCATCTACCATTCCAAAAGCCAAAGCATAAATGTTTTTTAAAGCTGAGACAGCACTAACTCCTGATAGATCTTTGGAAAAAGTAATATCTAAATTAGTTTGATAGAACAATTGAATAAGAAATGAAGCACATTTTTGATTGGAAAGAGCAAAAATTCCTTTTGTTGAACAACCTTTTTTAATTTCTGATGCTAGCATAGGTCCAGCTAAAATTCCATAATAAGCTCTGTTTGCTAGTTCCTCTTCTAAAACTTGCTTCATTGTTTTACAATCCCTTTTTTCAAAACCTTTTGAAAGAGTGATAATTATTTTTTTTGGTTTGAATAATAAATAATCTTTAATGTTTTTTAGCACTTCCCTATTAGCCCAGGACGGAACACATAAAAAAATAATTTTAGCTTTAGGAATAATTTGAGAGAGAGATATTTTTTCTTTTAATTTTGCCTGATTTTTATCCCATATATTAATTTTTGTGCCTTTTTT
>CAYUUM010000060.1:0-1652 GCA_964447915.1 uncultured Candidatus Saccharibacteria bacterium
ATATATATTAAATATTTTATGTCGTTGAAATCCTTAAAAAATAACTGTTTATCCCTTTGCAGAAATATTAAAGAGATAGGTATTGAAAGTTTTTTTCCAACAAAGTGTTTAAATTGTCAAGTTGATGGAGAAATACTATGTGAAGATTGTTTTTCGCTCATTGAAATTATTGACCAGAAGTATTGTCATATTTGTAAAAAAAGAAAGCCTTTTAAGGTGTTTAAGTGTCTATCAGGCTGTCGAAGTCCCTTGTTTCATCTATTTTTTGCAACAGCTTATAAAAAACATGCTTTAATTGGAAAGATAATTCATAACTTTAAATATTCACCTTTTATTAAAAGTTTAGATTTTGTCTTAGCAAAAATGATTATTAACCACTTCAAGCTAATTGGAATCAAACAAGATTTCTTTAAAAATTTTATAATTATTCCAGTTCCTTTGCATTTAAAAAGAATTAAAAAAAGAGGGTTTAATCAATCTTCAGAAATAGCTAAAAAATTATCTCGAGAATTGAATATTATTCTTGCTTTAGATAGTTTGAAAAGAATTAGAAATACAATCTCTCAGATAAAAATTATAACCAAGGAAAAGAAAAAAAGCAATGTTAAAGATGCTTTTGAATGTATTAATCGTAATTTTATCCAAGGCAAAATAGTTTTATTAGTTGATGATGTTTATACTACTGGAGCAACAATGGAAGAATGTGCCAAAGTTTTGAAAAAAGCAGGAGCTAAGAGAATATATGGTTGTGTGGCTTCAGCTAAAGAATTGTAAAGAATTGTAATTATTGAACAATCCGCCATTCAATTTTTGTTTCTTCGTCATTAAATTCCAACCATTCATCATCAGGGCTAATTACATACCATTTTCTTTTAGTTTTTGACCAGACCATAGGATTATCTCGATAAAATGGTTTTTTAATGATTTCTTTTGGTTTTAATCTGTCTAATTCTAACCATTTTTTAAAAACAGTTTCAATTGCGTATTCTAAATTTCTTGACTGCGCCCATTCAGCTACGATATCAATCGCTTTTTTGGCTTTTTCAACTGATCCAGCTAATTCTAAAAGTTGTTTAGCAGGTCGAGCAAAACGAGAATAGATAATTGCTCTTTTTTTGGCATTATTTTTTATTTGGGTTAAGCTTAATCCTTTGGTAAAAAAATAATGATTAACAATTTCTTGAATATCTGTTTCTTTCTGTTTTTTTAACAATATTTCTTTCTCTTTTTTATTTTTTTTTTCTTGAATTTTATTATCATTATCTTTAATCATACAATTCCTTTATTAAATTTACAACAAAAAGTTTTTTTATCTATTTTTATTATAACATAATAAAACGCAAAAGACAAAAAAAAAGAGTAAGTAATAAAGCGATTTTTTATTATTTAATTACTAAATTATTTAATTATTGATTAGACCTAACTTCATATTTATGAAAAGAGCATATTCTTTTAATCTTGATATTAAATTAGAACCATTAATAAAAAAAGAGCTTCAAAAAAAGGGATTTGACTTTTTTTCTGCTTCTTATGCATTTTGGAGGGGTAAAAATAAAGATGGCCTATCTATTACTTTTTATCAAAAAGGGAAATTATTAATTCAGGGTAAGGATATTGAAAAAATGGTTGATTTTTTTATTCAAAATAAATTT
>CAYUUM010000061.1:0-1635 GCA_964447915.1 uncultured Candidatus Saccharibacteria bacterium
TTGTAATTTATTTGTTATTTGTAATTTTGAATTTGTGATTTAAAATGCTTTGCATTTTGTTATTTTGCATTTTAACATTATATCCACAATTTTTCATTTTTTCCCAAACGAGTTTTAGCTAGTAAAATTAATAAATCCTTTGCAAAAAAGAAGAATAAAGACAAACTAATTAAAATTCCTAAAATAAGAGTAACAGCAAAGCCCTGAACAAAGCCAGTGCCAAAGAAAAACAAAATACAAGCAATAACCAAGGTTGTTAAGTTTCCATCTCTAATAGAAGAAACAGCCTGTTTAAAGCCATCTTCAATACTGGTTATTAAACCCTTTCCTTGTCTTAGCTCTTCTTTCATCCGTGAAAAAAAGAGGATATTAGCATCAATAGCAATACCAATAAAAAGAACCATTCCAGCTACTCCAGCCATATTAAGGGTAACTCCAATAATTTTAATTAAAAACAAAAGCAAGGTAACTTCAGCAAAAATTATTAAAATCGCTATAATTCCAGGTAATTTATAAAAAATAGCCATAAAACCGATAATTGAAAAAATAGCAATTATTGTGGCTAATAACATAATTTGAAAAGCTTCTTCGCCATGGTCAGGAGAAATAACTCGCGATTCCAATAATTCTACAGAAACAGGTAGGGCTCCAGCATTCAACAATTGAGTTAGTTCATTGGCTTCATTTCGGGAAAACCCTGGTGGAGCTCCTATAATAACAGCACTTCCGCCAACTATTTTTTCATTTACTCTTGGCGCTGAAATTTCTTCTGCATCTAAAAAAATACCTACTTGTCTATTAATATTGCGTTCTGTTATTTCCGCAAATAAAACAGCGCCTTCAGCATTAAAATTAATTTCAATGACATATCCTAAACCTGCTTTATCTCTTTGAACTAAAGCTCGGGTTAAATGAGCGCCAGTCAAATTAGTTGATTGATAAGGGCTTTGAAATATTAATTCCCAATTTTCAATTTCTTGAATTTTTTGAAAATCCTCAATAGTAAACTCTATTATAGATTTTCCAATAAACTCTTCAACTTGTTTAATTTTATTATTTATTTCATCTAATTCTTGATAAGGTCTTAGTTCTTTAAATTCTAAAAAAGCTGTTTTGCCAATAATCCGCTCTGCTTCTACTACATCTACTACTCCTGGCAACTCTATTATTAAACGATTATCCCCTTCAATTTTTATTGACCGTTCAACTACTCCTAAAGCATCAATCCTTCTCTCGATAGACGCTCTTAAAGAATCCATTTTTTGTCTTTGATATCTTAAATCTATGCCTTCCAAATCAGCCTGATAAACCATTTCTAATCCCCCTCTAAAATCTAAACCCAAGCTAAACTCTCTCTCAATAATTGGCAAATTCCAATTAAATCTTTGATTGATAGCAGTAACCCCTTTATTATAATATAAAGGATAAATAAAATTAAATAGAAAAATTATAATCAAAAAAAGAAAAACTGCTTTTAATTTCTGTTTCATAAATGTAATTTAATTGATTGATTATCTAAAAAAACCATCTCTTTTCAGAGTTTTATCTATTGCGATTATAATGCCTGGGCATCGTAATTACAAAAACAAAACTTAATTATATAATGATTAAGTTTTCGCGAGCTTTAGCGAGCCG
>CAYUUM010000062.1:0-1538 GCA_964447915.1 uncultured Candidatus Saccharibacteria bacterium
AAGTCAAAAAATATGTCAAACATTTTCTACTTTGGGATAAATTAGCAGATTAAAGCCAAAAACGAAATTTTAGCTAATTGCCTAACAGACAAACTCTAAATAATTATCTTGTGAAATTACTTTTATTTTAATCTTTTGAAAAAATTAATAAAAGTTAAAAAAACTATCTGGTCAGATATTTCTTGATTTAAATTAAGGTTAATTAAATAACCATTTTTACATTTAATTTGACCCAACTTGCAAAAATTTTTTAAAATTTTACTATAAATTGGCTTATTGAAGTTTTTGTATTTAACTTCTATCGGATAAACAGTCCCGTCTTTTTCAAAAACAAAATCTATTTCCGCTTTATGAATAGTTCTATAAAAACAAAGAGCTTCTTTATTTATGTTTTGCTTCAGTTCAAGATAGATAAAATTTTCAAACATATTTCCACTGTCAGATCTTCCGGATAAATTTACAAAATTATTTAAAATTTGATTTCTTATTCCTAAATCAAATAAATAAATTTTAGGCATTTTAATAATTTGAGAACGAATATTTTTATAGTACGGAGTAATTTTATGCAGAACAAAAGTATGTTCCAGTATATTAATATATTTTTCAATCTCTTTGCGTGACAGATTTAGAGTATTTGTTAATTCGTTGATATTAAGAAGGTTGCCAATTTGGTTTGCTAAAATTTTGACTAATTGATTGAATTTTAATAAATTTTCAATTTTTCCAATTGCTCTAATATCTTTATTGATGTAATCATTAACATAATTTTTTAATAATATCTTTTTATCTTTTTTGCCTGAAGTCAAAACAACTTTTGGCATGCCGCCAAAAAGCAGGTATTCATCTAAATATTTTTTAAACTGCGTTTGAATAGTTGCTGGAATGTCTTTGCTATTATAATAATCTAAAATCTTTGCCTTTTTAAATTGTAAAAATTCTTCAAAACAAAGAGGGCTAATATCAAAAACAATCTTTCTGCCAACTAAAGAATCTTGCAATTGCGCCTTTAGCTCTAAAGAAGATGAACCAGTGGCAATTAATTTAACTTCATCACGATGCTCATCATATAAATATTTTAAAAAATTAGAAGGATTGTCTAGATACTGAATTTCATCAATCAAAAAATAATTCTTTTTATTTTTAATTTTAATATAATTTAGTATATTTTTAGGAGATTTATTCAACTCATTTAATATTTCAATATCTTCCAAATTAAAATTAAAAATTCTTTCTTCTTTTATTTTTTTGTGTTTTAGTTCTATCTCTAATAATTTTAAAAGAGAAGTTTTCCCAACCTGCCTTGGACCATTCAAAATAATAATTTCATCTTTTAATAACCATTTATTTATATCTTTTTGTATTTTTCTTTTAAAGAGCATAATTTTAAGTTCTCGTTCAATTTAATCGCATTATTTTTCCATTTTTACAAAAAAACTTCACATTGTCAAGCGTAAAAACAGATTAAAGCCAAGAACGAAATTTCAATTTTTTATTTCTTCTGTTTCAAAAATGGGTCTGGATTAAAAATTGCTTTTTGA
>CAYUUM010000063.1:0-1533 GCA_964447915.1 uncultured Candidatus Saccharibacteria bacterium
CCGCCAAACATTATTACCAGATATTTTTTCTATTATAACAAACTATAAAATAAAAAATAGCGTTCTTGTTGTGGATAACTTTTTATTTGGCGGTATTAGATACCGCCAGATTTTTTGTCCGCATTACCTGTCCGCGCTCTTGATTTTTTTCAATATATGGTCATAATAAATTTTAATGGACAAAAACTTTTTTATTCATCTAACTATTGGGGTTTATAAGGTAACTGAGATGTTTCCTGAAAAAGAGCCCTTAAAAATACTGATTAGGAAGAGGGCTAATTTAGTTTTAGCTGATTTAATTTTGTTTTATTCAAGCTTAGCTTTGAATGAAAAAATTCTTGTCCAGCGAATTTTAGAAAACATTGCTGTTCTTTGCGGTTATTTTGAAATAGCTGATGAACAAAATTGGGCAGATAAAAGGAATTTTTTGGTTTTAAGAATAAACTATGATAAGATAAGAATTCAAATTAAAAAAAGGGTATTTGCTCAAGCAGAGAGTTCAATAAACATTAAAGAGAAGAATAAAGATAATAAAAAGAATTTTTCAAAAAAAATATTCTCTATTCCTAAAAATAAAAATATTGAGATAGGTAATAAAAAGATTGGCGCTAAAAGGCGTGAAAAGATAGTCAAAATTTTAGAAATAAATAAAAAAATTTGTTCTAAGGAATTATTAAAAGAATTTCCAAAAATCAGCGACAGGACAATAAGAAGAGATATTGATTATTTGATAAAAAATAATATTATAAAGAGGAAAGGCAATGGTATTACTACTTTTTATGAATTAAATCAAGCAGTGTAAAGTCGGATAAGAAAATGTCCACAGGACAAGTATTTTAAAACTGGATATTAAGTGGACAAGTCAGTGGACAAGTAGTGAATAAGTGGACAAGTAGATGGACAAGAGGATGTCCACAGGACAAGTAGCTGGACATCAATAAAATAATAATTACAACATTCTTTCTTATGGCTAATCCTAAGAAAAAGTTTTCTAAGTATTATAATAAGTACATAGTTAAAATCTATCGCTTTGTTTATTTTAAGGTGGATTCTCAAGAAACAGCTCAGGACATTACTGCTGAAGTATTTTTGCGTTGCTGGACATCTATTAATAATCCGGACAAAAAAATAGAAAATATGTCTGCCTTTTTATACCAAATTGCCCGCAATTTAATCATTGATTCTTACCGTAAAAAAGAAAGGACAAAAACAATTAACATAGAAGATTGTCCGGAAATAAAAGATCCTAAAATTGATTTAGAGAAAAATGCCCTGTTGAAGACAGAGGTCAACAGGATTAAGAAAGCATTGGCTAATATAAAAGATGATTATCAAAATGTGATTATCTGGCACTATTTAGATGACCTATCCATAAAAGAAACAGCAAAATTGCTGGACAAAACAGAAGAGGCAACCAGAGTTCTCCTTCACCGTGCCCTTAAAGCCCTTAAGGAGCAGATAAAAGTGTAACATTTTTCTTCTTCCTGCGTCATATTAAATAGAGAGGTGAAACGCCTCAAAACACCCAAAATT